>JAPPPC010000480.1 GCA_028817685.1 Rhodospirillaceae bacterium | reverse complement strand
CGTCGTTTTCCTGCCACCTTTCGGGATCGGAGGCTTCTTCCAGGAGGTTTTCGAGGCTGCCATATCGTTGAATAAGCTGCGACGCGACGGCCTCGCTGACGCCTTTGATCCCGGGTACGTTGTCGACGGAATCCCCCGCCAGGGCTTGGACATCGACTACCTTGTCCGGTGTTACGCCGAAACGTTCGACGACGCCGTCCGGACCGGTTTCCCGATTCTTCATCGTGTCGACCATCAGCACCTTGTCGGTGACCAGCTGCATCAGATCCTTGTCGGAGGAAACGATGGTCACGTCGGCGCCCTGCTCGCGCGCCTGACGGGCGTAGGTCGCGATCAAGTCGTCGGCCTCGAAGCCTTCCATCTTCACCGCCGGCACGTTGAACGCTTCGACCAGCTGGTTGATGATCTCGAATTGCGGGATCAGATCGTCCGGCGGCGGCGGGCGCTGCGCCTTGTAGTCGGGATAGATGTCGCTGCGGAATGTCTTGCGCGCCGCATCGAAAATCACCGCGATATGGTCGGCGTCGGTGTCGTCGAGCAGCTTCAGCAGCATGTTGGCGAAGCCATAGACCGCGTTCACCGGGGTGCCGTCCGGCCGCGTCATCGGCGGCAGGGCGTGGAACGCACGAAAGATGAACCCTGACCCGTCGATCAGATAGACGTGCTCGGGCTTGGTTTTGGCCTGATCCACAATGTCCTCCGGCTCCGGACAGGCGTCCGGAAAATTAGTGCGCGGCCGAGGGCGTCACGCCTTCCTTGAGCTCGAAGCGGCGATCGCAATAGGGGCATTCGACGAACCGGTTGTCCCCCATATTGAGGAAGACGCGCGGGTGTCCGCCGGCCCCGCCGTCGCCGTCACAGGCGACCCGCGTTGTTTCGACTACGACGATCTCGGGTGGTTCTATGGCCATCGAATCCTCATCTTCCGGGCGATTGACCGCGCCGACCGGCGGATGATACCCAAGGAGCACAAACAATCAATGCGGTTTCGTGTATAATGGCCGCAATACAGCGTCCGGTGGGGGTGCCGGGCGGAACCGGGAGTAAGCCGTTTGGGGAGTCGTTCGCTCACGACGCTGTTCCTATGCCTGTTTTTGGCAGGTGCCTGCGCGCCCACGGTTGCACCGCGGGGCATTGGCCAACACACCCCTGTACTCGCCGACGACTATGTCCAAACGGACGATGGGATCAAATTGCCGCTCCGTGTTTGGCGCGGCGATGGTCCGGCGAAGGCGGTCGTGCTCGGTTTGCATGGTTTCAACGACTATTCGAAGAGCTTCGAACACCCGGCCAAGGCCTGGACGAAGGCGGGTATTGCCGTCTACGCCTACGATCAGCGCGGCTTCGGTGCCGCGCCGCATCACGGGCTGTGGCCGGGCAGTGCGGCGATGACCGGCGATCTGGCGTTGGTCAGCCGGTTGCTGCGGGACCGCCATCCGGATGTGCCGCTTTACGTCGTCGGGGAGAGCATGGGGGCGGCGGTGATCCTGGCGGCCTATGGCAATGGCGATCGGCCGGCGGCGGATGGTGTCGTCCTTTCGGCACCGGCGGTCTGGTCGCGCGATCACATGCCATTCTATCAACGCGGTGCGTTGTGGCTGGGTGTGCGAACGCTGCCCTGGATGAAACTGACGGGGCAGGGCCTCGAAATCCGGGCTTCCGACAATGACGACATGCTGCGCGCGCTGGGCCGTGATCCGCTGGTCATCAAGGCGACGCGGATCGATGCGTTGTACGGTCTGACGAACCTGATGGATGAGGCGCTGGCGGCGGCGCCGAAGATGGATGCCCGCGCCTTGATCCTGTATGGCCGGGAAGAGCAGCTGATCCCTGAATCCGCCCGCAAGTCGCTGCTGGCCCGTCTGCCGCAGAATGGGCGCTGGCGCTATGCGGAATATGATTCCGGATTTCACATGCTGCTGCGTGACCTGAATGCCGACCTCGTGCTCCGCGATATCGCCGCCTGGGCCGTCGCGCCATATGCCCAGGCGGACACGCCGGTCACAGCGCGCGCCAACCGCTGAAATATCGCCGCACGCAAATCCCTATGGCGCCCGCCGCCGACCTGTCCTATATAGGACGCCGCAGCGCCAGTAGCTCAGCTGGATAGAGCGTCGCCCTCCGGAGGCGAAGGTCAGGGGTTCGAATCCTCTCTGGCGCGCCAATATTTTCAATAAGTTATAAAATATTAGTTGTCTTCATATTCTCAGCGAGCAACCAATTAGCAACCACTAATTACTTCTTGGCAGGCCATAGTGCTAACCATTGTAACAGCTGCTCGGATCGTCGTTCTCCTGCGCGCCAACCATAACCCTCGCAAAGTGATGACGTAGAAGGCACGCCGAAAACGCTAGCCCCACTTGCTCACCGTAATCCGTCGACTGTGTCAGTCACTGCGCTCCGTCCATATATAGCCTTCCTGGCGTATGACCCTCTCCCCATTCCATTGGTAGGCCACAAGTTTGCCGCCGGGTTTCGCGACGCTGTAATCGAGACATGCGATATTCACAGCAAGGGGCTGCGGATTGCCTTCCATCCAGTAATGGCCGAGAAACACCGGTTTTTCATCGTGGCCGTACTCAACCATGTGTGTGTCTTCTACCGGGTCATCGGGGATATAAGGCGCGGCACTTTCAGGTCCCATATAGACGTCCTTGTACGTCTTCCCGTTGGCCCACCAGCGGACCCTAATTTCGTGACGACGGGTTCCGTCTTTATCGTGAAAGTATGTTCCTTCGGGTAACCCTATTTCCTTGCCTTTAAGAAGCGTCTCCACGGCTCGGTGCTGCCATGTGCCTCGCCGAGAAGCATGGTGCAGCAGTTCGTCAGTGAGCTGTGCATCGCCTCCATAACATTCCAATATGCGACAGATTTGTGCCGGGTCCCAGCAGGCGTGAACAACACGTAGTTCATCTAGTTCCAGCCACAGCGGAAGGGTCTTGAACCAGTCAATCGTCTCCGCCCATTCATCCGCCTTGTTGGCGAACTCGTCTAGGAAAGCCTTAGGTTGATGGG
>JAPPPC010000461.1 GCA_028817685.1 Rhodospirillaceae bacterium | reverse complement strand
CGCATGCATATCAGCGACCATTTCGACGCCGGCAATATCGAGGTGATCGACGCCAGTGATCCGGTGGCAGTCCGTCTGGCGATCCGCAAGGATTCGAATGCCGATTTCTTTCAGTGGTTCCATTTCCGCGCCGCCGGCGTGGGCGGCGTCGATTGCGCCTTCCGGATTGAGAATGCGGGCGAGGCGAGCTACACGAAAGGCTGGGAGGGGTATCAGGCTGTCGCATCCTACGACCGGGAAGACTGGTTCCGCGTTCCGACGGATTATGAGGGCGGCGTTCTGACGATTCGCCACACACCGGAACGCGACTCCGTCTACTACGCCTATTTCGAGCCCTATTCGGGCGAGCGCGGACGCGACTTTCTTGCGCATTGCCTGGCCGCGCCGCAGGTCCGCCACACGGTGTTGGGGCAGACGGTCGACGGCGCTGATCTCGATCTATTGACGATCGGCGAGGCGGGTGACGGTAAGCGCGTGTGCTGGACGATCGGCCGCCAGCATCCGGGTGAAAGCCAAGCCTCCTGGTGGATGGAGGGGTTTTTACGGCGCCTGATCGACCCCGCCGATCCGGTGGCGCGTGCCGTGCTCGACCGGGCGGTTGTGCATGTCGTGCCCCATATGAACCCGGACGGCGCGCGGCGCGGCAATCTGCGCGCCAACGCGGCCGGCGCCAATCTGAACCGGGAATGGGCGGAACCCACGATGGAGAAGAGCCCGGAAGTATTTCTGACCCGCGCCCGTATGCGGGAGACGGGGGTGGATTTTTGCCTCGACGTGCATGGCGACGAAGGGCTGCCCTACGTGTTCATCGCCGGGTCCGACGGTATTCCGTCGCTGACCGAGCGGCAGACCAATCTGCGGGCCGCCTATGACGCCGCGCTGCTGCGCGCCAGCCCCGACTATCAGACCGAGAAAGGGTATCCCAAGGCGCCGCCGGGCAAGGGCAATCTCACCATGTGCACCGCCCATGTTGCGGAACATTTCGGGGCACTGGCGATGACCCTGGAGATGCCGTTCAAGGACAACGCCAATGCGCCCGATCCGAAAGTCGGGTGGTCGGCCGGCCGCTGCCGGCATCTGGGCGGCGCCTGTCTCGACGCGCTCCACGCGGTTATCGACGACCTAAGAGACTAGATTTCCGAAAAACAGCTGGTGTTCAGCAGATGCCGCAGCTGCCGGCGACCTGGGTGCCGAGGGGCAGGGCGGCGTAGCGCTGTTCGATCGCGTCGCGGGTCTTATAGAAGCGTTTGAGCTCCGCGCCGGCCAGTTTGCGGCCGCTCGGCAGATTCAGCCGTTTTGGATTGATCTGGCGCCCGTTGCGGATGATTTCATAGTGCAAATGCGGACCGGTGGATCTTCCGGTCGAGCCGACATAGCCGATCACTTGGCCTTGCCGGACACGCCGTCCGCGGCTGACGCCGCGCGCGAAGCCGTGCAGATGGGCATAGGCCGTCTTGTAGCTGCCATTGTGGCGGATGCGGATGTACTTGCCGTACGAGCCCTTGCGGCCGGCGACCTCGACGGTGCCGTGGCCGGCGGCGTAGATCGGCGTGCCGCGCGGTGCGGCGAAGTCGATGCCGCGGTGCATTTTGGTGTAGCCGAGGATCGGGTGGCGCCGGCGGCCGAATCCGGACGATATCCGGGCGCCGTCGATGGGGGTGAGGATCAGCGCTTTTCGGACGCTGCGGCCCTTCGAATCGTAGTAGTCGACATCGCCGTTCTTGCTGCGATGGCGATAGAGCCGGACCTTCTTGCCGCTCAGGACCATTTCGGCGAGCAGGATATTGCCTTCGGCAACGGGTGTGCCGGACTCGTCGTAGTGCCGTTCGAACATCAGGTCGAAGGAATCGTCCGGCTGCACGTCGCGCTGGAAGTCGACGTCGAAGCTGAATATGCGGATCAGCCGCGCCAGCACGCTGGCCGGCACGTCCGCCCGCTGGCCGGCGAGATAGAGGCTCGACCGGATGACGCCGCTGGCGCGGGTCGTCTCTGTTGTCAGCGCCTGTTCGATGATTGCCGCCTTGAAGCGGCCGGATTCGTCGCGGCGCACCGCGATATCGTGACGCGGGTCGACCGTGAGATCGATACGTTGCAGCACCTTCTCGCCCGCCGCGTTCTTCCGAGTGACGGTGACGGCGATACCGGGCCGCAAATCGCGCGTTTTGAATACTTTCGATAGGGCCGCGATCGCGGTATGGGCTTCGGCGCGCGGAACGCCGGCGCCGGTCAGCATCTTCATCAGGGTGTCGCCGCGCGATACGGACAATTCGACCGTCGTGAACGGGTCCGCTGTGGGCGGCGCGGTGCCGATCTTCGGTGCGATCGTTTCATAGGCGAGGATCGCCTGGATTTCCGGCGTATCGGTCGCGGGGGTGCTGGAATCGGGGACCGCCGCCAGCAAGGGACGCTCGCTATGGCTGGAGGGTGCACCAATCCAAAAGGCTGCGGAGAGGCCGGCGACGACGGCAACGCCGATGGCGCCATGTCGCAGAAGGTTTTTACTGTTGCCCACTTTTCGTTTCTGCGTAGGTTTTACTAAAAATCTTTGAAAAACCGATGTTTCACGCGATCGTTTCTTTTCATTTTTCTTGCGAGGCAAGATGAAGTGAAGTGATTTTCCTGTCAATATATTTGTATGTGCTTATGAAGACATGGTTAACGCCGATTCAGATTTCGGCAAAAAAATTTATCAAAAACTTTCGATAAAGCGTTTGACAGGCCCCCGGAAGCGAGCGTATAAGCCCGCTCCACGGCGCGGGTACGTCCTGCGCTGGTGGCGCTTTTCGCGCCCGGTTCTAGATTATTGTGAATATGTAATGGAAGGGATGCGCGGGCGGCGGGTCTGTTTGTTTTTCGGATTTGTTGTTTTGCGCATTCGACGGTTTCGTACGGTTTGGTAACCGTATGGAGACTGCGTGAATGTGCTCGGACATGCTCTTGTCATGCTGGGTTGTTGTAATGACGACTTAGCGTATGAACTTGAGAGTTTGATCCTGGCTCAGGACGAACGCTGGCGGCAGGCTTA
>JAPPPC010000652.1 GCA_028817685.1 Rhodospirillaceae bacterium | reverse complement strand
GACCGGTAAGGTGCGCATCGGACTGGACTACATGCTGCGCCGGCGCGGGCCGATGACGTTGGCGGCAAGTCAGGTTTGCATCTTCTGCCGCACGCGGCCCGAACTCGAAATCCCAGACCTGCAATTCCACATGCAGCCGCTCAGCGCCGACAAACCGGGGGACGGGCTGCATAAATATTCGGCTTTCACCTCGTCCACCTGCCAGCTGCGGCCGGAGAGCCGCGGCGAGATCAAACTGAAATCGACGGATCCGCTGGCGCCGCCGGCGATCCATCCGAACTATCTTTCGACCGCGTTGGATCAAGAGGTCGCCGTCGCCGGGATGAGACTCTCGCGGCGGATCGTTGAAAGCGACGCGATGGCGCCGCTGATCGAGGAGGAGCTGCTTCCTGGCTCCGACTGTCAAACCGACGCGGATCTGCTGGATGCCGCCCGCCGGATCGGAACGACGATCTACCACCCGACCAGCACCTGCAAGATGGGGCCGGAAGGCGACCGCGGCGCTGTCGTCGATGAGCGGCTGCGGGTCTATGGAGTCGATGGGCTGCGGGTGGTCGATGCTTCGATCATGCCGAACGTCGTGTCCGGCAATACAAACGCGCCGACAATCATGATTGCGGAAAAGGCCGCCGACATGATCCGGGAAGATGCCGGGTAGGCGCGGCTACTTCGTCGTCATCACCCAAACGCCGTCCCAGGCTTCGTCAGGCGGCGCTTTTTGGAAGTGGCGGGCGCGGTCGGCCATGACGGTGCTGGGCGGGTCCACTATTTTTTCCCAAATCGCTTCCGCCTCCATAAACGATTGGTTTCTATATAGGTTTAGTGCCTTCGCGTAATCTTCCATCGCATCGAGGGAAGCCCCCGTGACCGGCTCAAAGATAGTCAGCGGCTCCGCCTTGCCTTTAACTGCGACACTGTCCAGTTCGCGCAGGCTGAACCGGTCCCGCACCCGTTCGGCCGTGCTTTCGCCGATGATCACGCGGCAGTCATAGATTCCGGGCAGGCCCTCCAGCCGGGCGGCGATATTCACCGCCTCGCCGACGGCGGTGTAGTTGAAACGTTTCTCCGAGCCGACATTGCCGACCACGGCGGCACCGGAATTGACGCCGATCTTGACTGCGAAGCCGTGGTCGCCGGCGGCGGTCGCGCGGGCGTGCTCTTCGGCGACCCGGTCGCTGATCCGGAGGGCCGCCGTGACCGCCTGGCCCGCATGATCGTCAATTGCCACCGGCGCGCCCCAAATGGCCATCACCGCATCGCCGATGAATTTGTCGACATAGCCGCCAGTGGCTTCGACTTCGTCGGCGATCAGGGTCAGATAGGCGTTGGTCCGGCGGACCAGTTCCTCCGGACCGACCAGGCCGGACAAGGCGGTGAAGCCGGACAGGTCAGCGAACATGATCGTAACATCGCGGGTTTCGCCACCGAGCTGCAGATCGTCCGCCGTCTCCACCATGCGGTCGACCAGCGCCGGAGCCAGATAGTAGCCGAAGGCCTTTTGGATGCGGCGGCGCTTGCCTTCCTCCAGTACGAAGCGCACGAGATAGGCGAGGATCGCCGCGCCCGCGAGGACAAGCATCGGCAGTCCTGCCGGCAGCCAGGTGAGATTGCCCAACAAAACGACTTCGCCGACCCAGAGGCCGAGAGCCGCGAGCACGACAATGCAAACCGCTATGAACGGCGCCAGGGCGAAACTGATCGCCGCGCCGAAAAAATGCCGCCGCCGCCGCGACCAAGGCGGAGGCGGCCGGCGGCACCGGCTCTGTGAGACGCCCGCTCAGCACCGCTTCCGCCGCAAGGGCGTGCAGAAAGACACCGGGGATATCGTTGGCATCGGGGACGGAGGGCGGGATCTGCCCAAGGCCGCAATCCGATCGTTTCGGCTCTTTCTCGACTGCCGGTGCGATGAACCGGGCGGACGCCGTTTTGCGGTCTTCTTCGGGCAGGGTGGTGCCGACGAAGACGACCCGGCCTTCGAATGTCTTTCGAAGCGCTTCCGGATCGGACTGCGCGCATTTCAATATATCGATCAGCCGATAGGTGGGGACGATGGATTCGGGATGGCCGGGCGGGGCCAGAACGACCTCGCGGGGCATTTCCTTCGCGCCCGCGCGAAGCAGGGCCGCGGCGGACAAGCTAATATAGTCGTTTCCATCGTCCGCCTTACGGACCGTCCAAACCGTGCGGTAGACCTCGTCCGCGGCCGCCTGGCCATCCATGCCGCCCAGCGCCGTCGGATTGTTCCGCAGGGCGGCGAAATAGTTGCGCGCCGGATTGCCGCGCGCGGACCGGCCCAGCACGACTTTGTCGCGGTTGCGGTACAGTGATGCCAAAAACGGCCGGTCATATCCCTTCTGGAACTGGCTCGCGCTGTAGGAAAACAGCATGTCGAAAGCGACGGCCTTCGCGCCGGCGCCGGTCAGGCCGCCGATCAGCTGTCCCCAAACCGGCCCGAAGAATGTGCGCGGCAGATTGGCCAACTCCGGCGCGTCCAGGCTTTGCGGATCAACGGCGACAACGGCAACATGGGCGGCTGACGGCGGATTCGGGTCCAGCTTCGCGCGCACCGCGAGGGCGCTGTCGAAGAGCAGGCCGTCGAGCCAGACCGGTTTTGGCGCGAAGAGCGACAGAAGTGCCGCCGCCACCGCGCAGGCGGCGCATACGAAGGCGGCAATTCCCCTGGTCAGCCGCACCTCAGGCTAGTCGACCCGGATCAAGGTCAGCGTGTATTTTTTCGGTTTCCCCCGCGGTTTGAGCGTGAAGCTGCGCGGTTTGCCGTCCCCTGCGGGAGTCAGGGTGACGTTGTAGAACTCGCCTTTCTCCAGCGTGGGTGCGGCGTCCGGATAGATGAAGGACCGTCCGTGCAGTTTTGCGTCCAGGATGGTGTTGCCCTGGCGCGAGATACGGATGGCGGCGTAGCCATCAGCATCCGTCCCCACGAGAACGAAGGAAGGGCGCGTGGTGCCGGTGCCGGCCTTTTACTTGTTCCCAGAACCGCCCCGTACGCCGAACCGGCCGATTTTGGTCG
>JAPPPC010000556.1 GCA_028817685.1 Rhodospirillaceae bacterium | reverse complement strand
TCGCAAAGTCTTGCGTCACACCCGCAGCGCGATTTGCCATCAAGGCCTCGCGGCCGACGAAGGCAGGCTTGCCGAGATCGACCCAGCGGCCGAGCCCGTTCTCGAACATCGTGTAGTCGCCGGTGAGGTCGCCCTTCCAGCTACGGTAGCCCTTTTCGAGCCGCATCGATTCCAGCGCCAGCATGCCGAAGTCACGAAGATCGTGATCCGATCCCGCGTCCATGATCATGTCATAGGTTTCCTTCAGCCGATCCATCGGCACATGAAACTCCCAGCCCAACTCGCCTGCGAAAGAGACCCTCAGCAGGTGACCGCCCAGGGTGTCCAGAGGTTGATGGGTCAGCCAGGAGAAGGCGCCGGTTGACAGGTCCAGATCGGACACGGCGGCGGAGACGATGGCGCGCGACTTCGGACCGGTGACCAGCAGCGTGCCCCATTGCCGTGTCACGTCTTCGATCTGCACGGAGCCGTCGGCTGGCAGCCGTTGCACCAGCCAGTCCCGATCGTGCCACAGGGCGCCTGCCGCAGTCATCAACCAGAAGCGGTTCTCGTCGAACCGGGTCAGCGACATCTCGGTGACGGTCTTGCCCTTGGGGCTTGCGAAATAGACGAGGCCGAGACGTCCTGGCCGTGCCAGTTTGCCGGTGACCAGCCCGTCCAGCCACGCCGCGGCACCGTCTCCCGTGACTTCGAAACGGGAGAAGCCGGTTAGGTCGAGGACGCCCGCATGCTCGGCGATGTGGCGGCACTCCGCGCCGACGCGCTCGAACCAGTGTGGCCGCAGATAGCTACGCGCGGGGCCGGTTTCCTCGCCGTCTTCCGGAAACCAGTCGGCTCGTTCCCAGCCGCCATAGGCACCGAATTCAGCGCCCTTCGCCTGCAGCGTCTCGAACAGTGGCGAGGTCTTGGCGGGACGGCCGGCGGGCCACTGCATCTGCGGGAAATGCATGGCGTACTCGTTCGAATAGACCTCGACCGCCTTGGCCGTCGCGTAGGCGCTGTCGGCGTGGTCGGTGAAACGGCGCGGGTCCATCGCCCAGGAATCGGTTTCCGGTTCGCCTTCGACGATGAGCTCGGCGCACAGCTTGCCGGCGCCGCCCGCCTGCACGATACCGAAGCTGAAGACGCAGGCCTCGAAAGCGTTGGGCACGCCCGGCATCGGCCCGATCAGCGGCAGTCCGTCGGGCGTGTAGGGAATCGGGCCGTTGACGACGCGCTTGATGCCGCCTTCGCCCAACAACGGCACGCGGCGGCAGGCGTCTTCGATATACCACTCGATCCGCTCCAGATCGTCGGGATAGAGCTGGAAGGAGAAATCTTCCGGCATGGGGTCGTCCGGCGAGCCCCAATGGACGCGGCAATTCTCCTTCTCGTAGGGGCCGAGCAGCAGCCCGTCACCTTCCTGGCGGAGGTAGTAGGAGCTGTCCGGGTCGCGCAGCAGGGGCAGTTTGCTGCCGCGATCAGCCAGCGCCGGCAGTTCCTCGGTCACGAGATACTGGTGGGCGATGGACACGCAGGGAACGTTCCGGCCGAAAAACCGGCCTACCTCGGCGGCGCGGTAGCCGGCCGCGTTGACCACGTACTCGCAGCGGACCTCGCCATGCTCGGTCTCGACGACCCATTCGTCGTTATCGCGGCGGGCCCCGGTCACCTTGCAGAACCGGACGATGCGGCAACCGGCATCCCGCGCGCCCTTGGCGAGCGCTTGGGTCAGCTGCGCCGGATCGATGTCGCCATCCAGCGGATCCCAGCAGCCGCCCTCCAGGTCGTGGGTTTCCATGTGCGGGTAGAGCTGGCGCATCTCGGCCGTGGTCAGCATCTCGAACTCGATGCCCTGATGCCGCGCCATGCCGCTGATATGCTCGAACTCCCGCATGCGCTCCATCGAGTGGGCGAGGCGGATCGAGCCGGTGACATGGTAGTTCATCGGATAGTCGACGGCGGCGCCCAGATCCTTGTAGAGCATGGTCGAGGCGCGCTGCAGCGCCATCAGGGACCAGGAACCGGAAAAGTTCGGACAGTTCCCGGCCGCGTGCCAGGTCGAGCCGGCGGTGAGCTCGTTTTTCTCGAGCAGAAGGCAATCCGACCAGCCCATCTGACCCAGATGGTAGAGAATGGAACATCCGACGGCGCCGCCGCCGATGATCACGACGCGCGCGTGGGAGGGAAGATCGACCAAACCGGTACTCCTGATTGCTGTCTCGCCCGCTAACCGGCGTCCCGTGGGCCGCCGTAGGATTCACTCACCGGCAAGGTGCTGCCGGAAAAGATATTTTTACCGCGGCTCTCGGTCGCCGTCAGCCAGGCAGTCTGTTCCGCCGCACCGAATTCGGCTTCAGCAGGACGGTCCGGGTCATGATGGTTGTAAGTGTCGGTGCCGCGTACCAGCATCGCGGTCTCCCGGTGCCGGTGCGAACGGGCATGCGCCGGCATCATCTCGACCAGCAGCATCAGGCGCCGGTCACTGCCGCTGTTGATTCCCGAGCCGTGCACGATCCCCGAATTGAACAGGCCGATTTCACCCGGCCGTAACGACAGGTCGACGGCCTTGGTTTCGTCGATATCGGCCTCGATGAACTGGCCGCGCGCCAGGATGCTGTCCGGATCCGCCGCTTCGCCATGCGGTAGGATTTCGCCCTTGTGCGTGCCCGGTATGACCTTGAGGCAGCCCTGTTCCGGCCCGCATTCCGACAGCGCCAGCGCGCCGATGACCAGGACCGGTTCGATGGGCAGGTAGAGCGTGTCCTGGTGCCAGCCCGCGAAGGTCCGGCCGTCCGCATCCTTGTTCCGGAAGGCCATGCTGTAGCACAGGATATCCGGGCCGATCAGGTCCTCATAAGCATCGAGCAGGCGGGGATGCCGGGCGATCTCCACAACCCAGGGGCACAGCAGATGCGATTTGGTTTTCAGCTTCTTCGTGTCGTCCGGGTGGTTGCGCTCGAAGGCTTCGAGACGCTCGCGGAAATAGGCCGTTTCCTCGGGCCTCAGGACAGCGACAGGATCGCAATAGCCCTGTTCGTGGAATTGTTG
>JAPPPC010000290.1 GCA_028817685.1 Rhodospirillaceae bacterium | reverse complement strand
GCCGCTGAACCGGTAGCGGATTGAGACCAGCTCCGGAGACCTTTTCCCATTTGCCATCGAACTCGACCGTTTCCTGCGTCCACAAAAGCCGCAGCAATTCCATCTGTTCCTCGCAGCGAGCACCACGGTTGTGAAAATCGGCACCGAGCGCTTCATACTCCTCGGGATAGCGCCCGACCCCGATGCCAAGGCGCAGGCGGCCGCCCGACAGGCTGTCGAGGGTCGCTGCCTGCTTGGCGACCAGCACTGTCGGACGGGCTGGCAGAATGATCACCGACGGCACCAGTTCGATTGTCGAAGTCACGGCGGCAACAAAGGTCATGACGGTATGCGGTTCGTGCAGCGCGCCGCTATCCGCCCGAATGACCTGATCGGGCACCCGAAGATGGGTGAACCCCAGCTCCTCCGCCGCCTGTGCGAATTCCTTGATTGCGGCGATATCGTCGCCAAGCTCCCGAACCGGGAGGGAGATGCCAAAACGCATGTGCTACCTCTTTACCTAAAAGTATTGTTTGTTTTCTAGGCTAGCCATTTGCGTTTGGGACAACAACAAGCCGTCCGCTAGAAACGGGTATGAGAACACGCGACGACAAAACGGAATCCGAAGATATCGCCGAAGCCCGCAGCAGGATCGTCAACGGCGCGCTCATCTTCATTTCGATTATCGCCGTTCCGGCACTCGCCGCGAGTTTTTATCGGCTGGAGACAATCGGCTGGCAGCCCGTCATGGCCCTGCATGCCGCCGCCGCACTGGTGATTTGGGCGATTACAGCGTTCCGCAACCGGGTGCACTATCAAGCTCGCGCCGGGCTCATCGTGTTTCTCACCTTCCTTATCGGTCTCGGCGGGTTTTCAACATTCGCGTTGAGTGGCGGCGGCCAAGCGTTTTTCATCATATCCATCGTCTTCGCTGCCCTGTTTTTCGATGTCCGGACCGCCATCATCCTGCTGCTTCTCGGCTGTCTATGCCTTGCGGGCTTCGCTGTCCTGTTCATGTCGAACGTTTTGGTGCCGCCGGTTGATTTGAACCACTACAACATGGAAGGCCGCTCCTGGATCGCGTCAGTGTCCGGCTTGATACTCCTTGGTGGGGGGGCGATTGCCGCAATCGTGGGTGTCAACCGAATGCTGTCCCGCTCCGTGTCAACACTGCAAAACCACAGCAGGCAGCTGGCCGAAGAAGTGGCCAGCCGAACCGTCGATCTGGAAGCGAGCCGTCAACGCTTCGAAGACTTCGCCGCAGCGAGTTCCGACCGCTTTTGGGAAACCGATGCCCAGCACCGCTTCATCTATATAAGCGACTCGAACAAAAACATGGTGCCTCGTGCCGACGATATTCTGGGCAAGACACGGTGGGAGGCTGCGGGGATCGATCCCGGTGAAAGCGAACTCTGGCGGGCACATGTCGCCGACCTGTACGCACGCCGTCCCTTCCGCGATTTCGTCTTTTCCGTCGAGTCTGCAAACGATGGCCTGCGTTACTACACCGTCAGCGGCAAGCCGGACTTTGACGATGACGGGGCGTTCCGTGGCTATAAGGGAACATCCTCCAACGTGACGGAACGCGAAGAGTTGAACCAACTCAAGCAGGATTTCATCGCGACAGTCAGTCACGAACTGCGAACGCCGCTCACCTCCATGAAGGGCGCCTTGGGACTCGTCCTCGGCGGCGTTACTGGCTCCCTCCCGGAAGATTCACGCAAACTGATCGGCATCGCCGAGAAAAACAGCGAGCGTCTCGTCAATCTGGTGAACGACATTTTGGATGTGGAGAAGCTGCAATCCGGAAAGATGGATTACAGTTTCGAAACGGCCGACTTGGCGGCACTCGCGCGAAACGCGATCGAAGCCAATCAGCACTACGGCGAAGAATACGACATCACCTACGCGCTATCCTGCGCTCCGGCCACCGCAGAAGTTTGGGCGGACCCGCACCGAATGGATCAGGTATTCGCCAACTTGTTGTCGAACGCCGCGAAATTCTCTCCGAAAGGCGGCAAGGTCGACATCCGCATCGAGGAGCCCGGAACAGGATGGCGGGTCTCGGTTACCGATAAGGGCCCCGGCATCCCTGACAGGTATCGCGATCGCGTTTTCGAACGTTTCGGTCAGGTTAGTGCGGACCAGGAGCACAAGGTGAAGGGTACCGGGCTGGGCCTCAGTATAACGCGGGCGATCATCGTCGATCACGGCGGCACGATTGACTTCAAATCCGATGTGGGAAAAGGAACGACGTTCTTCTTCGATCTGCCGAAATTCGGCGAGAACGGCGATCGTCGTCCGGAAACGGACAAGATAGATTAAGCGCGTTGGCGCGCTAATTCTGGTTCAATCCCAGTTCCCGCTGCAGCTTCTTAGTCAGGCCGAGCGACACGATGCGATGGGACTCCCGTAAATAGTCCTCCAGCGCTTCATCAGGGAGACCGGGCGTACAGTAATGCTGAATCCATTTCATGCCGCGGGAGGCGAGATAGGGTGCCGGCCGCAACCCCGGCTGTTCCTGCAGAATTTCATAGGAAACGGGTGAAACCTTGAACGTGAAGGCCGGGACGCCCTCCACCTTATTCCAGCCGCCGACCGCAAAAACCTTGCCGCCAACCTTCCACACGTGCGAACCGCCCCATTGCACGACATGAGAGGTCGCCGGCAGCGCACCGCAGAACGCGTTGAACTCGTCATAATTCATGAAAACTTACTCTTCGGGCTCCGTCGTGAACATCAACGGATGGCCGGCGCGGCGCCCCATATCGGTCGCTTCCGTCGCTTTGCTTTCGGCTATGTCTCGCGTGAAAACGGCCACCACGCAAACGCCGCGCTGATGCGCCGTCATCATGACACGATAGGATTGCTCCTCGGTCATGCGGAATACACTCTTCAGAACCGTGACGACGAACTCGCGCGGCGTGAAATCGTCGTTTACCAGGATCACCTTATGAAGCCGCGGCCGCTCGGTTTTCGGCGTCGTCTTCGTGCGTCTAACGGTATCCGTATCGCTCATCGCATCCAGGCTCCGTACGATTTGCGATACGAAGATTAGCATAAGATTGCAAGCGAAGCGCCCACCTGCCGCCATTTCGCCAGACGTTGCCCGCAAACAGCGGATTGGTTTAGAAAAGCGGCGAACTCCAAGGAAGGCGACAGCGCAGCATGGACAATCCTGATCTGGCCCCGATAGCGCTCGGCGACGATGTGCGCCAAAACGTTCCCGTCATCGACCTCGGCGGTCCTGCCGGCATGCGCGACCCAGAAACGATTGCGCGCGTTGCCGGCGAAATCGGCGATGCGTGCCGCGATTGGGGGTTCTTTCAAATCGTCAATCACGGGGTCGAAAAGCGGCATATCGACAGAGTCTGGCGGACGGTTTCCGCGTTCTTCCAACTACCGCGCCCCGATAAACGGGCCCTCAACCGGCCAAGCGAAAACCCCTGGGGCTTTTTCGACCGCGAACTGACGAAGAACCAACGCGACAAGAAGGAAATCTTCGATATCGGCCCGGAAATCGGCGCCGCTTCATTATCGGACGATCCATTCTCGGGGGCCACACCCTGGCCCGACGCGCAACCGGCATTCCATGATGTCATGCGCGAGCATTTCCGTCTTTGCGAACAGCTCTCGCAGACAATGCTGGAGGCTATTTGCCTTAGTCTTGACCTTCCGAAAACGCATCTGGCGGACAGCTTCCAACCGAACCACACCAGTTTCCTGCGGATCAACTACTACCCCGTCGATGACCCGCTCTCCGACTTGACGGAAGATGAGCATGGCGATGCCGATCTCGGCATTCACCACCACTCGGATGCCGGCGCCGTAACGGTCCTACTGCAGGACGATGTCAGCGGTTTACAAGTCTTCAAGGACGGGCTCTGGCATGTGGTGCAGCCGATCGACGGCGCCTTCGTCATCAATATCGGTGACATGGTCCAGGTGTGGTCAAACGATGAGTATCGCGCCGCACTGCATCGCGTCGCCGCCATGGAGGAAGTCGAACGGTATTCGATTCCGTTTTTCTACAATCCTTCCTATGAGGCGCAGATCGCACCGCTCGCCTTCAGCGCCGGTCAGGAACGCTATCGCGCGATCGATTGGGGCGAATTTCGCCGCCGCCGTGCTGACGGTGACTTTGCGGATGTCGGCAAAGAAGTTCAAATCTCCGACTATGCGGTCGGCTGACCGAGTTTCATGACGGAGTCCGTTACCGTCGTCATCCCGTCTCGGCTCGACCAGGTTCATGTGGAGACTGCGGATGAGCTATGGCTCGATAGAGCCGTCGCGAGCGTTCGAAAGCAAACATGCAGTTTACCGATCAACATCGTTGTCGGCCTCGACCATGGCGCTGCGGCGCCTTCACGCTTTCTGGAAGACACGCCCGAAATCACATTCGCCGTTGCGGACGAGGTCAGCCAGGCCGCAGCGATCAACGCCGCGGTCACCGAGGCGAGCGGGACTTATCTGGCGATGCTCGAAGACGACGACCGGTGGCAGCCGCGGTTCCTCGAACACGCGCTGGAGGCGATCAAGGAATGCGAGTTCGTCTCATCGAATCAGCTGGAATTGCCACCCGACGACGTCGTTGGCCATATCAACGACTTCGCGACGCCTTCCGGATGGTTCATGCGCCGGTCCCTCTGGTCGGAGATCGGTGATATGGACACGTCGTTCCGGTTCCATCTCGACAATGACTGGCTCGGCCGGCTATCGGATCAGGGCAACCGTCGTGTCCACCTCGTCGAGGCAGGTGCGGCGACCAATCTGGACGATCTCAAGGAGAATCGGCCGTTTCTGCATAGCTTTATCAATGCGAAACCAGGGTTCAATTTCGTCGTCCGGCACGGCGAGGATGCACCGTTGGTCCTGCGAACCGCAAATCCCTTGGGCGGCATGTCGATGATTAAGATGTCGCCGCAAGCGCGCGCCCAGAGCGAAGCGGAACAGACCCGCCTGATCGAAAAGTTCGGACGGTTCCCTTACTGACAAAGAGCTTCGGCAAGACGAGGCAAGCGCTTTGTTACGGTGAGGCGGCGCCCACAAATGCTAAAAAATTTCGCATAGCGCTTATAAAAGTTTAGCCACTCCCATAAATTTATTTTGACGCTACAATCGCGCCAATAACTCACCGAAGGGAGCTGGTCATGGTCGACGTTATCGACATCAAGGAACTCGCTAAGCAGGTCAAACCGATCGTCAACCGGGGCCCGCACACGACAGAAAGCGAAGTCGATGCGGCCTTCGCCTCGTTGGGCCAGGGCGATTTCAAAGACGCTAATGTCTTCTTCGGCAGTTTCGATGGATGCGCCGGCTGGGAGCGTCACCCTGCAGGCGAGGAACTGGTCCAGATTGTTGCCGGCAGTACGGAATTCGACATTATCGTGGATGACGCTTTGGAAACGCTTCAACTCTCATCCGGCAACCTGGTCATCGTTCCGAAAGGGTGCTGGCACCGTTTCCGCTCGAAAGACGGCGTTACCGTCATGACCGCGACGCCGAAAGGTGAGGAACCCCACCTGTTCGTCGACGATCCGCGGCAAGGCTGACAAAGCAGCGCGCGCACCAGCCGGCTAAATCAGCCCATCCATGATGCTGTAACCGACCGCGCGGCCGATTCCGCGCCGGAATCCTTCCAATCGCATTACCTGGCCGGCGGCGATATTGCACAGATTTACGTCCGGACCGAATTGCGCGATCAATTCGACATGCTGCTGCGGAAAGCGATAAGGATCCGCCTCGATGATGATGCGGTCGAACCAATTTTGCCGGCGCAGCTCGTCCAAACCCGAAGCCGAAGTTTCCGCCAGCATATCGATCTCGCTCTGCTCGACGATGACATGTTCTATCCCGCATTCGGCGACCGAATGAATGACGGCGCCCAGCTCCTCCAGCTTCATCGCCTCGGTCGGCGCTTTGCGACCGAATTCGTAGACCACATCGAAACCGGCCTTTTGGAAACGGTCGATAAATCCCTTGCGCTCGTCATCTTCAAGCGTGATGTAATTCTCGGAAATCTCGAAACCCATCAGCTCTTCGCGGCGCAATAACGCCTCGAATTCATCGAGCTGGTTCTTGGCGTAGGCGTACTCGAACAGCATACCGCCGGCGAATGGATGGCAGCCATAGTCCCGGTACAGGCGCGCGGCTTCCTTGACCGTTTCCTCCGGCATCAGAAGCCCGTTCATCGCATAGATTTTTGCGTGATCGATATACTCGGCAGCGCACTTTAAGAGCCCCTCTATCCCGCCAGGCACACCGGTCCAGCCCATCTCATCGGGGCCGAAATCGATCATCGTCGTCAGGCCGCGCTTGCGGGGTTTGCCTTCGCGCTGCGGCAGTTGAAACGCTTCGCTCATATCTCAATCCTCGCCGAATTTTCCGCAACATGCGTCACGCGGCCAAACGCGACAAGACCGTTTCGCCGTTTTCGCGACGCACAAACCCCGTTAGGCTGACCTCGACCGTCATCGGCATGAAGACTTATAGGTATGAGCGAACGCCGCATTCGCGTGGGCGAAATCGAACTGAACTACCGGCTGACCGGACCGGAAGGTGCGCCGGTCGTCAGCCTGAACCACTGTTTTTCCGGCGATCACCGGTATTGGGATCACCATCTGGCCGCCTTCGAAGGGTTCCGCATTCTGCGCCACGACGCGCGCGGCCATGGCAAGAGCGACAAACCGGTAGGCCCCTACACGCTAGACATGTTGGCGGACGATCTGCGCGGTCTTCTGGACCAGTTGGCGATCGAGCGGGTTCATCTGTGCGGCGTGTCGATGGGCGGCATGATTTCGCAAACACTGGCGATAGCCGCACCGGAGAGGATCGCGTCGCTGGCACTCGTGAATACGACATGCGAATACGACGCCGAACAGATCAAGGGATGGCGGGACCGGGCCGCCCTCGTTCAGCGTGAGGGCGTCGCCCCATTACATGAACTACTGATGACGCGCTGGTTTACCGGCGGTGCCGCAACACAACGCACACCGGGTTACCGCTACATGGAAGATTGCCTGCAGCGGTTCGAACCCGAAGCGTTTGCCGCCGTCAGTGCAGCGATCAGCGAGTTGAACACCACCGCCGGTTTGGCGACACTGGACATGCCGCGCGTGGTCATCGCGACGAAAGACGATCCGGGTGTCCCAACAGCCATGTCTGAGCTTATGGCGCGGCAACTGAATGTCTCACCGCAATGGATCGGCCCGGCGCAACATCTTGCATCGCTGGAGCATCCGGAAGTTTTCAACGGAATGATGCGCGATTTTCTTTCGCAATTCGCCTGACGGTCCGTAACCGCGCGCTAGCGCTGGCCCCCGAATCGCGAGCGGTACTCCGCCTTCAACGCCGTCCCGGTTTGCCGATTCCATTCATCGAAATCCGGCCCCGTCCAAGCCCGATGGTCCCCGCGCGCATACGCCTCGGCATTTCGGTGGTATATCAAGGCATTACGTTTGGTCTTTAAGAAGGCGTTGTGGCTGCGTACGACCTTACCCGGCATGCCCATGACGATGGAGTTGTCCGGCACGACCGTGCCTTCGGTCACGAACGATCCGCCCGCGACGATGCAGTTCTGGCCGATCACCACACCGTCCATCAGCGTCGCGTTGATGCCGATGAGCGAATTGTCGCCAATCGTCGCGCTGTGCAGAACCACGTGATGCGCAATCGAACAATAATCGCCGATCACGGTCGGTCCGTCAGCGCTGACATGCAGCATCGCATGATCCTGGACATTGCTGAATTTTCCGACCGTCACATGGTGGTTTTCGGCGCGGATAACCGCGTAGGGCCAAAGGCTTGCCCCTTCTTCGATGGAGACCTTGCCGTAAACCCGGGCGGTCGGATCGATATAAGCCGGGTTGTCCAGCGTGACGTCCGGCCCAAACCGCTCCGGGCGGCGCTCACCGAGACCATCCATGAAACTATTCCCCAGGAATTCGAGTGGCCGCCAGAATAGTCGACCTAAGCCCTTGCAGCCAATGCGAATTACAGGCGGCTCTATCCGCCGCGCGCGATCTTGATCCGATCGTTCATCACGCGGGTCATCACCATGCGGATCTTAATTTTCTGGCCTTTGAGTGCGTTGGCCCCCGAGCCCGTCTGGAACGTCTCTTCGAGGATTTCCCAATAGCTGTCATGGATCCGCCTGTCATTCTCCTTGGGGAAAAGGACATCGATCAGATAGGCGAAGCAATCGCGCAATTTCGCCGACGTATCGGCTTGATCGATCATCGCGATGAGTCCCGTATCCGGCGCTTGGAATACGGTCATCACATCGATGCTGCCATCCGGTAGTTTCGGCCAATCCATGGCTAACGCGTTCCGATGTTTACTGATTAACCTAAATAAAAAACATCAGCGTTTATAACCCCTTAACGGGAACCAACATTTTTCTACGTCCCATTTTTACTCAAAGCTGTATATCGTTCATCCCTTGCCATTTTTAAAGCAAATTCACAGTTTTTTGTTGCCTGTCGACCAGCGTTACCTAAACTCCCGGCATTGCTGAACTGCGAGAAATTGATCTCATGAAACGGTCCCGGTCCCTGAAATTGGCTTTGATGAGCGCAAGCGTGCTGACGTTAAGCGCCTGCGACAACACCGAAGATGTCGCGATCTTCGAAACGCTCGAACAATGCGTCAATCAGGATGGTTTCAGCCAAGAAGCATGCGAAGCCAACATGCAAGCGGCGCAGAAGGAACATATCCGGGCAGCGCCGAAATATACGTCCGTTGCGGACTGCGAAGCGGATTTCGGCGCCGAGCAATGCGAAATCGCCCCGCAGCAAACGACGAGCGGTGGCTCGGTCTTCATGCCGCTAATGATGGGCTACATGATGGGCAGTATGCTCGCGGGGCCGTCCCGGGTCGCGTCGCAACCTGTCTATCGATCCAAAGACAATCCAGGCAGTTTCCGGACCGCCGACAATCAGAAAGTCGGCAACAAGACCGGCCTGACGAAAGCGCCGGCCAGTGTCACCAAGCCACCGAGCACCAAAACCAACACCGTACGTCGCGGCGGCTTCGGCGCCACCGCAGCTCGAAGCGCGGGAAGGGTCCGCAGCTTCGGCGGCTAGGCGCCCGTGCAACGGATCGCGGTAGAAGAACGGGACGATTGGAAGTCCCAGGCCGAGACGCTCGGCTTCAATTTCCACACCATGTATGGCGAGCCCTACTGGGATGAATCGGCTTGCTATCGCTTTACCTTGCGGCAAATCGAGGACGATATAGAAGATCCAACCGACGAGCTTGAACAGCTCTGCTTTCAGGTCGTCGCCCGGGCCGTCGAAAGCGAAGAAATTTTGACGAAGCTGGCGATCCCGGAACGATTCTGGGAATACGTCCGCGCAAGCTGGCTGAACCAAGAACGAAACCTGTATGGCCGGATGGACCTTTCCTATGGCGGGACCGGGCCGGCGAAGCTGCTCGAATACAACGCCGACACGCCGACCGCCCTATATGAAAGTTCGGCGTTTCAATGGTTGTGGCTGGAACAGGCGCTGGAGCGGGAGATCATCCCTGCCGGCTGTGATCAATTCAACTCGATCCATGAACGCATGATCGACGCATTCGCGAACTTCGGCATCGCCGGCTGCCTTCACCTCGCCTCCTGCAAGGACAGCGACGAAGACGAAGGCACGGTGCGCTATGTCGAGGAATGCGCGGTTCAGGGTGGTCTGGAAACCGCCTTCCTCTACATCGAGGATATCGGCATCGATCCGAACGGCCATTTCACCGACCTGGACGATATGGGCATCGCCACGCTGTTCAAGCTGTATCCGTGGGAATGGATGATGACCGACGATTTCGGCCAATCGATCCCAGACAGCGGCGTCACTTTCATCGAACCGGCCTGGAAAGCAGTGCTCTCAAACAAAGGGCTGCTGCCGTTGCTGTGGGATATGTTCGAAGGCCATCCCAATCTGTTGCCAGCCTATTTCGCGGACGACCCGCGCGCCGCCGAATTGGAAGGCGGCTATGTGCGCAAACCGATCTTCTCACGCGAAGGTGCCAATGTGGAAATGGTCCGCCCCGGCGAACCGCCGCTCGCCGTCGATGGCCCCTATGGTGCTGAGGGCAGCATCGTGCAGGCGTTGCACCCCCTGCCCGTCTTTGAAGGCAACCACACGGTGATTGGCTCTTGGCTCGTCGCCAGCCAACCCTGCGGCCTGTGTATCCGCGAGGACGACAGCCCGATCACGAAGGATAGCTCACGCTTCCTGCCGCACGTGATCTACGAGTGATCCGGAGAGCCGTCGTTCCCTTCAGCCGAGTTGCTGGGCCAGCAATGCCACGACGGCATCGATCTCGTCTTCCGTCGTATCCCGCCCAAGGCTGAACCGTATCGCGCCCATGCCAACTTCGTCCGATACGCGCATCGCCTCCAAGACGGGCGACAGCTCGACGCTGTCTTCATGGCACGCGGACCCCGTCGAGGCGGCGACGCCATTCAGACCGGCAAGCAGCGCCGACCCGTCCTGACCGACGAAAGAGACATTCAGCGTGTTCGGGAGACGCAATTCCGGATGGCCGTTCAGGGCGACCCGGTTTCCAAAGCGTCCCTGTAAGGTCTCCCAAAACCGGTCCCGCAAGCTCCGGACGCCGTCCATCGCCGTCAGGTCGGATACCAGGTCGCAGGCGGTGCCCAGCGCCGCATCCAGCATCGCGCTTTCGGTCCCCGCGCGGCGGCCGCTTTCGTGCCCCGCGCCGTGCATGAAGGGTTCGAGTCGGGTTCCGCGCCGGATATAAAGCGCACCAACACCTTTCGGGGCATATATTTTGTGACCGGCGATCGACAGCATATCGACACCCAGCGTATCGACCTTCGTGTCGATCTTCCCGACCGACTGCGCAGCATCCGTATGGAACGGGATACCGTGCGTCCGGGCAATCGCGGCGCACTCCTGGATCGGCTGGGTCGTACCGACTTCATTGTTGGCCTGCATGATGCTGATCAGGACCGTATCATCCGTGATCGCCCGCCGCAGATCCTCCGGGTCGACACGCCCGAACCGGTCGACGGGCAGCCAGATGATCTCCGCACCGAGGCGTTCCAGAAACCGGCAGGGTTCCACGATAGCCGGATGTTCGACGGTCGTCGTGATGATCTGCCGGTGCGTTCTATCACTGGCAAAGTATGTCCCCTTGAGCGCCATGTTGTTCGCTTCGCTTCCACCGCTCGTGAAAACGATTTCATCGGGATCGCATCCCAGTAATGCCGCCACTTGCCCACGCGACATCTCGACCAGCGTGCGCGCCGGCGTCCCGGCCCAGTGCAAACTCGACGGGTTACCGTAGCCCTCGCTCAAAGCGGAGCGCATCACCTCAGCGACCGCCGGAGCGATCGGTGTACTGGCATTGTAGTCGAGATAGATTTGCTCCATCGGTCACGCTCTCATCGCTTGCAGGATTTAGAGAAACGAAACAATCAGCGTTTCCGCCTCACCCGTAAATAGCGGTCCGTTGCAATCGGTCAAGAGTATCCCGGTGCCACCGCTGCCATACTTAAGTATAGTTTTTGACCAAACCTCGGTGCCCAATTTCGGCGGCGGCCGCACAATGTTCTCATTGATTGCAAAACGTGAGCGGCGCGTTTTCCCAGCACATAACCTCACCCGTCGAAACTTTTCTCAACGGATTTAAAATAGAGATACTTAAAATGTTTTCTAAGCGGGATCCGTTGCAGCGATCCCATTGCGTATCGCTTGGAAATGCTCATCCGCTTGCATGGTGCTAAACCAGTTCAAAATCCGCAGCTCGCGAACAATTTTATTATAAATGGCCAGAAAATGTTCCCCGTCAAAGGTCAGTTTTCCGGCCTGAGCGTGATATTCTCCATCGAGGAGCAAATCTTCCAACATCACCCGCATAAAGAGATATGCCGTGATTTTCGGGTCGACACCATCATTTATCAATTGAACGATCGCCCTTCGACTCTCGGCTTCAGCCGCCCGGGCTTTTACATGATTTCTGACGAATTCTCGTACGGAAGAGAAGCGTGCCAGAAGGTCCAAATCGATTTCATCGACGGCAACCAGGAACCGTTTCATCCCTACCGGGCTGGTAAGCATGCGTACGAATCCCATGTACCACCCAGAGATGCCGACCCGTATAGAGAAGGCCCCTATTCGGCCCTGTCGTTCTTCGTGACGATGAAACCGGAAGCGCCCTTACCGCGCGCCCGGCGTACCGTATAACCCTGATTTCCAAGGCGAAACGCCGGATCGTTCTCCAACTTTTCCAGCGCCGCAGCAAGCTTTTCGGCCACCGGATCGCTCTTCTCAACGCTCGCTGCTTTCGACTGACGTTTCAGCCATTTCTCAAAAACATCTTGCGCCAAATCGTCGCCAACGGATTTACGAAGCGCGTTCAGCTTTCGGACTTGGCCCTTTGTCAGGCCACTCTCGTCTATCGCCATTCTACCCCTATCC
>JAPPPC010000398.1 GCA_028817685.1 Rhodospirillaceae bacterium | reverse complement strand
GTGTCCGGCCGACATCCGCTTCTCCCGGTCTGGCTGGTCTCTAGAGTTTTGCGACGAACGCCTTGTAGGCATCCGCATCCATGAGATTGTCGAGCTCTCCGCTGTCCGAAATGGACATCGTGAAGAGCCACCCCTCGCCCTGCGCATCCTGGTTGACGATCGCCGGTTCGGCGTCCAGCGAATCATTGACCTCACCAACCTCGCCCGTAATCGGCGCATAGATGTCGCTGGCCGCTTTGACGGACTCGATCACTGCCGCCTCGTCGCCTTGCGCCATTTCCGCGCCCGCTTCGGGCAAATCGACGAACACGATATCGCCGAGCTGTTCCTGGGCGTATTCCGTGATACCGACCGTCGCCACATCGCCCTCGATCCGCACCCATTCATGATCTTCCGTAAACCTGGTCTCGCTCATGCCACCTCTCCTTTCAGCCCCTGTAATAGTTTTGCGGTGTAAAGGGCAGCCCGCACACCGTCGCGGGCAGCGCCTTGTTGCGCACCTCCAGCAGGACCGGCGTCCCCGCCGCTGCATGCTCTTGCGCCAAATAACCCATCGAAACCGGCCCCTGCACGGTGGGACCGAACCCACCGCTGGTCACCGTGCCGATCGCATTACCTTCCATATCCGTGATACGCGTGCCTTCCCGAGCCGGCGCACGGCCCTCCGGCTTAATACCCACCCGTTTTCGCGGTGCGCCGCTGGCAAGCTGTTCGCGGATCACGGCGTCCCCAGGGAATCCGCCCTCGGTCCGCCGGCGTTTGCCGATCGACCATTGCAGGTCGGCCTCGATCGGCGTCGTCGTCTCGTCGATATCGTGGCCGTAGAGGCACAAGCCGGCCTCGAGCCGCAGGGAATCACGGGCACCCAGCCCGATCGGCCCGACCTCCGCCTCGGCAAGCAGCATCTCGGCTATCGACTCCGCGGCATCCGCGGCGACGGAGATTTCGAAACCATCTTCGCCGGTATAACCGCAGCGGCTGACGATGCAGGAAACGCCGTTGAATTCGGCCGCAGCGGAGGACATGAAAGGCTGCGTGTCGACTCCTTTAACGAATCGGGAAAACACCGACGCCGCAGACGGTCCCTGCAGCGCGATCAAGGCCCGGTCGTCGAGTAGCTCGATGTCGATTTCGGCCGGCAAACCGGCACGAAGAAGTTCGATATCACCCGCCTTGCAGGCCGCATTGACGACGACGAAAAGCTTGTCGTCTCCCTTCGTTACCATCAGATCGTCGAGGATGCCGCCGGTCTCGGTCGTGAATTGCGTATACCGCATACGACCCGGCGCAAGCGCCTGAATTTCACCCGGAACCAGCTTTTCGAGGGCCGCAGCCGCGCCGGTGCCGTGCAGATAAAGCTGCCCCATATGGGAAACGTCGAAAAGGCCCGCGGCGGCGCGTGTGTGCAAATGCTCCTTCATCACGCCGTCGGGGAATTGTACCGGCATTTCATAGCCGGCAAACGGGACCATCTTCGCCCCACAGCCGATATGCGCGTCGTACAACGCTGTCCGTTTCAGCGGCACCCCGTCCGTTCCACTCATAGCCGGCCCTCCAACAACGCGGATTGATAGCAGCGGCCTCACTCACGTGAAGCCGCTGCCCCGCTCTGTCTTCGAACCTGAGAGGTTGACCGGACTGGACAGTCCAGCTTTCACCTTCGGTGAGGCATCAGCGAACCGGTGCCTGCTTTCCAGAGTGCCCTCGCCCTGCGGTCCTTTTGCCTGAGAGATTCCGGGGCGGTTGCTCCTTCGGCGCAGGTGCCCATCGGGCACCCACCTCTCCCACAGGGTTCAACGGTGCGTTCGCCAGAGGCTAACGTGCTTACAGCGAATGTCAACCGGCTGACGCAAACGTTACTTTCGCTTGCGTCGGTTGTGCGCCAGTTCCTGCTCAGACAGGTCTAGCCCGACATAGATCGAAAATCCGTCGGTCTGCAGGCCGGGCCGCAAGGGAATCTGAAGGTCTAGAATATCCTCGAAGAGGATCGTCTTGCGGTTGGAAAAAGGGGTGACAGTTTCGAAAGGCTGCCGTGAGAGGACGTTGCGGTCCAAATCCGTGATCGCCACGAAGTAGCCGATCTTGGCCTTATCCGTCTTTGTGGCCGGACCGCGCCGCGCGCCGATGCGCACGTTGAGATCGATCCGCAGCTCGTTGCCGTCGAGAGAACACTCACCGCCGACACCGTCGACCCACGCCTCGATGAGGACATCCGTCGCGTCGCGACCGGGACCGGGCCTGAACCGCACGAGTTCACCAAGATCCTGCAACACCTCGACGCCCGGGCAAGCGAGTTGCTCCTCGGCATCCTTTGCGCAAGCCGAAAGCACTAGCGTCGCGGCGAGTAGCCAGACGGCCTGTCTGCGAATCCGCTTCACGGCATGCGCGATATCAGAGATCCGAGTGCGCCCCATCGCAAAGCGGCTGATTGGCGGAGCGTTTGCAGCCGCAGAAATAGACATTTTTGGTCCGCTTCGCGGTGTATTCCACTGGGGAAATACCCGTGCCCTTATGGCTGCCGTCGCAATAGGGTTGCGACTTTCTCTGCCCGCAGGCGCACCACCAGTAGCGCTCGCCTTCGGTAACGGCTTCTTCGTACGGGGCCTTCTGCGCGATTACCGGTTCCGTCATGGCTGCTTTCTTCCTTTTCCTGGATGTACTAATTTCGCCTCGGAACGCCGCCAGTCGATCGAGGCACGGGCATCGGCGGCATGTCCCACTCAACAGGATTTATGGTCGCCTCGCCACCAAGCGTCAAGGGCGCGCGACAGGCGCCCGGACATAATCCGGCAACTCTGGGCAACGAACATGGCGGTCTACACCGAGGTCAGCGACGAGGAACTCATCGACTTCGTCGGCGCGTACGACATCGGCGACGTGGTGTCCTTCAAGGGAATAGCCGAAGGGGTCGAGAACTCCAGCTACCTGCTGCAGGCACCCACCGGCGCCTACGTCCTGACGCTCTACGAAAGGCGGGTCCGCGAAAGCGCCCTGCGCTACTTCGTCGGCTGCAGGGAGGAGCGTGCCGCGCTGGGG
>JAPPPC010000710.1 GCA_028817685.1 Rhodospirillaceae bacterium | reverse complement strand
CTCTTTCGGGTGCGCCTTGCTCGAAAGCTGGAGTTCGTGCCGTAACCCGTCGGATTCAAGACCGGGGCCTGACGGCGATGCTTTGACAGCCCTGCCAGACGGCAATATCTGAAGCAACGCCTTGTCAGCACCTGGTCGTTGTTGGCGCCGCAAAAACCGGACGGGCATCTCAGCCGAGAAAATCTTGGCTCGTAACGTCGTGGCCGTAGAGCCAGAGATGGGCGTCGCGGTGGCTGTTCAGCCGTTCTTCCAGATTGTCGATATCGGCGTTGGGGAAGAACTCGATATTGTCGCGTGACATTTGCTGCACCTGTGCCGTGCGGTCGCGGCGCAGGGTCTCATACCGTTTCAGCGCAGCGGGGACATCGTCCGGCTGGGCGGCAAGGCACTGTGTGACGGTGTAGGCGTCCTCGACCGCCATCACCGCGCCCTGCGCCATGAAAGGCAGCATGGCGTGGCACGCATCCCCCAGCAGGGTGGCGCGGCCCTGGGACCAGGCCGGCATCGGGTCGCGGTCGAACAGGCCCCAACGGAAGCAGGCGTCGGCGTTGTGGATCAGCAGTTTCAGATCCTCGTGCCAGTCCTGGAAATCGGTGAGGAAGTCAGTCTGCGCGCCCTGCGACGACCAGGATTCCGCCGCCCATTCCTCCTGTTCCATCACGCCGACGCAGTTCACGAGGGCGCCGCCGCGCAGATAGTAATGGACGAAATGGCCGCCCTTGCCGATCCAGTTGGAAGCGGCGGGGCGGACATGACCTTCCGGCAGGCGTTCCGTCGGGATTGTCGCGCGCCAGGCGACGCAGCCGGTGAAGCGCGGCTGGTCGGGCCCGAACAGGGCGGCGCGCACGGCGGAATGGATGCCGTCGCTGCCGATCAGCACCTCGCCGGCGAAGTCGGCGCCGGCTTCCGTGGCGACGGCCACGCCACTCTTCGTTTGTGATAGGTCGGCGATCTTCTGACCGAGATGAATCGTGACGTTCGGCATTGCCGATGCGGCGTCCGCCAGAACGGCGTGAAAATCGGCGCGGTGCAAATGGTAGTAGGGGAAGCCGAACCGCTCGAGGCTGGCATTGCCGAGCGGTCGCGTTGCCAGGACCTTACCCGTCTGCCAATGGCGGACCTCTCCCCGTTCGGGCGTGAAGGCGACCTTGGCCAGCGCGTCTTCCAAGCCCAGCGTATGCAGGACGCGGGCGCCGTTGGCGCTGATCTGCACACCGGCGCCCACTTCACCGAGGGCGCTTGCCTGTTCCAACACGCAGACTTCGAACCCTTCGCGGGCAAGGCAATTGGCAAGCGTGAGGCCGCCGAGACCGGCGCCGGCGACGATGATCTTGAGGGGCGCGGCCATGAGTGTCGGCGCGGACTAAACCGCTTGCCGTATGGGCTGCGCCGGTGACGATCCCAGGAAGTGCGGCATGACCTTCTCCGTGAACATCATGAAGGAGGAATGGCTCAGCGGCGCACACATAAGATAGTCGAGATACATCTCCTCTTCGAGCCGGTGCAGCAGATCGATGACCCGTTCCGGCGTGCCCCAGATAATCGCGTCCTGCAGATAGCGATCGATATCGTCGACTTCCTGGACCTTGCCATCCACCTCGACTGTCTTCACGGGATTGGCCATGCCTTTGGATTCGTTCTTGTAGGATTTGACGATCCATTCGGCGCCGCTGCGGGCGATCTTTTCGGCCTCGGCATCCGTGTCGGCGACGGCGATCAGGCGCGCCATCGGAATGTCGCGCCCTTCCGCCGAATGGCCGTTCGCCTTCAGCTTGTCGAGGAAGAAGTTCCGCATCTCGGCAACCTTGTCGAACTCGGCATGCGGACCCAGCATCGCGGTATGGCCGCGTGTGGCGGCCCATTCGATGGAATCCGGTGAACTGCTGGCGATCCAGACCGGTGGGTGCGGCTGCTGGTAGGGCTTAGGCAGAACCTCGACATTCTCGAAGTTCCAAGTGTCGCTCTTCCAGGTGATGGTCTCGTTGGTCCAGGCTTCCAGGACGATATCGACGGCCTCCTGGAACCGCGCCTTGCTCTCCGGCAACGGTATATTGAAGGTATGGAATTCGGTCGGATCGAAGCCGCGGCCCGCGCCCCAATTGACCCGCCCTTCGCTCAGCACGTCGAGCAGCGCAACTTCTTCCGCCAGGCGCAGCGGGTGGTACATCGCCGCCAGCGACACGGCGGTGCCGATCCGCAGATTTTGCGTCTTGTTGGCCAGATGCATGCCCATCATGTGTACCGAGGGACAGACGCTGTATTCTGTGAAATGGTGCTCCGCCAGCCAGACCGCGTCATAGCCGGTCTTATCCATGATATCGATACGCTGCATCGCCCGTTCGTAAACGGTTTGCAGCGTCGTGCGGCGTTGCGGCCAGGAAAAGAATTGCAGTACCCCGAACTTCATTTGCATCCCTCTTGTTCAACATTATTGAACTATATTCATTATACCTATATTTTAAGACTCAATTCAACAAAGCAGCATTTGGCATGGACGGTGACGCCCACATAGAAGGGAAAGGCATCCAATCGATCGATGTCGGTTTCCGCCTGGTCCACGCGTTGGCCGAAGCCGGGCGGCCGCTCCCCTTGAAAGCACTGGCCGCGGCGGCGGATATGTCGCCCAGCAAGGCACATAACTACATCGTCAGCTTCCGCCGCATCCGGATGATCGCCAAGGATTCGGAGACCGGCCATTATTGCCTGGGGTCGATGGCAGGCGATCTCGGCCTGTCTTATTTGGCGCAGCGTGACGGACTCAGTGTCGCAGAGCGCGCCATACGCATTATCCGCGAACGCGGCACGCTGCAAAACGGTCTGTTCGTTTCGATTTGGTCGGAGAAGGGCCCCGTCATTGTCGCTTGCGATGAGGGTGGCGCCGGCGTGCCATACGAGCTGCGCGTCGGGCATCACAGCTCGCCCATCTATACGGCGACCGGTCGTTTGTTCCTTGCCCATCTGCCGCCGTCGGTGACGGCGCCGGTCATTGCCGCGGCGGCGGGGGAGACGGTTTCTCCGGGGAGTTGGAGGCAGCCGGCGGCACCG
>JAPPPC010000664.1 GCA_028817685.1 Rhodospirillaceae bacterium | reverse complement strand
TCTACGCGCCGATCTACGCGGTTGAGACCGGTCTCGGCAAGGAGGCGGGCGGCGTCATCACCTCGATCGGGTCAGCGGGCCTGTTTACCGTCACCTTCTGGGGCTGGATGGGGCGTCGCAATGGCATCCGCTGGCTGTTGATCGTGGGCTATGTGGCGACCGCCGTCACCACGACGCTTGCCGGCTTAACGATGGCCTGGCCGTATATCGGAGCGGCGTTACTGATCGCATCTGCATTTGCGGCCAGTATCATGGATGGCCCCGGCAACGTGCCCTTCCTGCGTGCGGTGCACCCGCACGAACGAGCCGGGATGACCAGCGTGTTTTCAACCTATCGGGAAACCGGTCGGCTGGCGGTTCCCGCCGTCTATTCGGTCGTGTTGCTGGTGTTTCCGCTGTCCGCCGTATTCATCGCCAGTGGCGCCACCATGTTGGTGTTGGCGCAGTTCTCCCGCTACCTGCCCCGCCGTTTCGGCCGCGACCGAAAACACGCGTGAAGGGCGGCAGACGCCTCTAGAGCTGGAAAACCGCGCGCGGCCCTGCCGTATCCTTCAAGTCGAACAGAGGCCGGCATTCCGCGACCTGCCCGCGCGCAACGTTTAACCGTTCCGCCATGTCGCGGCGAATGGTTTTCGTTCGATCCGCCGCAAGCGCCGTCAACCTGTCCCGAAGCTCGTCCGCACGCCCCGCAATGAGCCCCGCAAGAATTGAAGCTTCGTCCAGAACCGGTTGCTCCGGCGCCGCCGGCAAGTCTTTAGGAACATCCTTTGTGAGCGGTTTTCCGGCTTCATCGACGACGCCCGCTTCGATAAAGGGACGCAGGCGCACACGGTAGGCCGCCATGTCGCGTGCATACGCCGCGCGCCGTTCCGCCATTGCGGCCTCGACTTCCGGCCGCAGAACCGCTTTGACATCGTCATTCGTCGCTCGGCCGCGCAGGGTCACGGTCAGTTTCGGCCGCTGCTTCAACAAACTCGCCAAAGCATCTACAAGCTCGCGCCCCTTCGGTTGCAATGTAGTCGTCCCCGCGTCAAACGGCGCCGGTGCGAACTTTACGCCACCGCCTTCCGACGCGGCATCAAACGCGGAAAGCAAAAGCGCCGGCGGAAACAGGACCTTCAAGGTGGTCCCGATCGCGGCGGCGATGGCGTTACCGACGGCCTTCCCAACCACCTGATCGAGATCGAAATCGGGATTTTGCAGATCGCCCTTTACCGGTATCGAGAGTTCGATCTTCCCGTCGCTATCTTCCAGCAGACCGACCGCCGTCTCGATCGGTACGCCAGTTGCGGCGGACAAGCGTTTCGAATCTTCAGGACTGAGCGGACTAAAGCGCAGGTTCAACAGGTTCAGCTTGGTCGCCGCATCTAATTGACCCTCGACAACCTTGCCCTCGGCCTCCGCGCTCAGGCGCCCACTTTCGAGATTGACGCCCAGATGCGTCGCCGCATAGCGCGAGAATGAGGGAAGTTCCAGGTTCTCAAACGTCGTTTTCAGATCGAAATTTGGCCGGTCTCCCGCAAGGTTGAACCAACCGCCGACGGACAGATCCGTGAATTCGTTGATCGTCGCAGCGATCGCCAGGGACGATTTCGCCGCCGGCTGTACCGTATTGAAGTTCTGAACTTCGAAACGGTTGATCTTGGTTTTAAGGGAAACCGCAGGCGACTGGCGCTTGTCGGTGAGAGCGATCTCCGCGGGCCCTTCCAACGTGACACGGCCGATCGAAATCTCCGACGATACGGACGGCTCGTCGACGGTCTCCGGTTGCTCGGCGACCTCACTATCGGGTGGCAGCAGCGCCGAGCTCGCCGAAAGGATCAATCCCTGCAAAGAGATATCGGCGACCTGAAGCGAAGGCGCGCCGGTTCCTGCCAGCTTTTCCAAATCCAGCTTTTTGAGCCGCAGTTTCATGGCCTCGCCGCCACCGATATTCACGGTCAGGCCGGACATCGCGACGGTATCTGTACTGCCCTGCAGCTCGGGTGTAAGAGCGAGTTTTCTATACGGAACTCCGCCACTTTCGCATCCGCACCGGGTTTTCCCTGAATGTCGCTCGCCAACGAGCCCAAAGTAAGTTCGCGCAAAGACACACCGCCATCGACATCGCGCACCCCACCTGTGGCACGGAGTTGGCCGAGGCGGGCCGACAATTGCCCCGCATCGGTCAAACCGGGGATCGACGGCAGCGCCTCCAATGTCAATGAGAGCCCATCGAGCGCAAGGGTCTCGAGGGTCGATTGCCGAGCGCGACCGAACGTGGCCGCTGATAAATGCAGCCTGTCAAAGGACCCGCTTCCCGCCTTTGCGGCAAAAGGCAAATCGGCGCCTGACGCCGTCAGACCATCGATCTGAAGACTGTCGAATGCCGTATGCAAAGCGTCATCAATCGCACCGGACGCCATCTGAAAACGGTCGATTGCTACCGTACCGGAGTAGTCATCTTTAACCGCTATCGATGTCTCCCGAATATCAAGGCCGAACGTCCCCTGCCAGGACGGCGTTCCTGCAACCGGCACCGTCAACGTGATCTGACCGTCTGCGATCTCCAAGGAACCGGCTTTCAAAGCGAGAGCAGGCGCATCTTCACGTTCCGCGACGGTCGCGTTCAGCGCCGCAACACCAACTGACGCCCCGCCCATAACAGAGAATTCCGCGTCGCCATTGGTAACCTTGGCGTCGGTAGCACGCAGGGCGATAACGTCCGCGCTTCCTTGGACCGCACCTTCAACCGCCGGCTTCTCCAGCTTGAGCGTCGCCGTGATCGCTGCGCTTCCCGCGCTATTTGGTCGAACCGACAGGTCGGACATCGCCGCTGCAAGACCCAAGGCCGCGAACCGTAATTGCTGACCATCGCGACTTGCTTTACCCGCCGCGGCCTGCACGGCGAGGGACAAGCTGCCCTCGACCCTTTGCGTCGGGTCCGCGGAAAGTTTCATATCGTCGAGCTGGATCACCGTTTTGTCGAGATCGGCCTTACTGCCATCCGGTAACCGCAGTTCGGTCTGCTTCCCCTCGACCTTCAACGATCCAGTCAGGCCAATAC
>JAPPPC010000757.1:604-3067 GCA_028817685.1 Rhodospirillaceae bacterium | reverse complement strand
ACCTTGGGGTCGTCGAAGGCGTGATCCATGGCGCGCCGCTCAGCCCTTCACCACTTGGAGATCAATCTTCGTCTCCTTGATGACATTGTTGTACTGCCGGATCGCCTGCATCAATTCGGTTTTGGAGAGTACGCCCAGGTCGAACTTGCTCTTATAGGGTTCCTCCAGGGTAATCTCCGATTCAACGATCTCGAAATCGACCCCCGCGACAAAGGCGAGCGGCGTGTTGGCGTTGCCGGCCGCGATCCATTCCTCGCAGTTCTTTCGCGAAAACATCGACAGCCCCTCCACCGTCACCGCGCGCACATGGGTGGCGTCATGCAGGAAATCGTCGTGCCGAGGATGCGGCACGACGATCGTCACCCGCGCGCCGCCGCGGCAGACCCGGAAAATTTCCTGCAACACGGCAAAATAGGCTGCCGTCGTTGCGCCCAGATGTTCGAGCACATGGCTCATATAGATCTCGTCGACGACCGAATCGTCCCACGGCCACGGGGTCGCTTCGAGGTCATGAACCACGTCCGGCGCGCAATGATCGCCGATATCGACATTCACGAAGCCGTCGCGCTTGTTAAATCCGCATCCAAGGTTCAGTCGCATGTCTCTAGGCCTGCCGCCGGATTGTCCGTCTCGAGAGTCGCAGTTCCTCTGATTTTCGGCAAATCGAAACCGCGAGACCGTTTGACGGGGTTCCGTGATGGTGTAGGTTTATTCAAATGTTCTCATAATGTTCTGGTTGACACTTTCCGGATTTAGTAAGCAAATTCAATGAAACCACAAGATATAGTGTTTCTTCCACAAATAATCCTATACACACCTGTGGACAGGAGGGGTGATGAGCGAGGTAACGGACGGATTGGCGCGGGATTCCGGCCCTGTGGACAGTTTTGTCGCGTTTGAGGGGCCCGGGGAAATGGAATCCGATTCGTCCCTCGAAAGCGCTGAAACCGCAGATACCGCCAAAACCACCGACACCGTTGCGGCGACCATAGCGGACGGGGCGGCGGAGACAACAACCGCGGCGGAAACAACAGCGCCCGCGGCCGAGACAGCGCCCGCGGCGGAAACAACCGCCCCCGCGCCGGATCTGGCCGACGTCAAACAGAACGAGCGCGGCATCAGTGTCACCGTCGACCGCAGCCGCGACGCCAAGCTGACCGAATTCGGCAAGGCGACCCTGCTCGACCGCTACCTGATGCCGGGCGAGCATTTCCAGGATCTGTTCGCGCGCGTGGCGATGCATTTCGCCGACGACACGGCGCACGCCCAGCGCCTCTACGACTACATCTCCAACCACTGGTTCATGCCGTCCACCCCGGTGCTCTCGAACGGCGGCACCACCCGCGGCCTGCCGATCTCCTGCTTCCTGAACGAGGCGAATGACAGCCTCGACGGCATCCTCGGTCTGTGGAACGAGAATGTCTGGCTCGCGGCCCGCGGCGGCGGCATCGGCAGCTATTGGGGCAATCTCCGCTCGATCGGCGAGAAGGTCGGGCTGAACGGCAAGACCTCGGGCGTCGTCCCCTTCATCCGCGTCATGGACAGCCTCACCCTCGCCATCAGTCAGGGCTCGCTGCGCCGCGGCTCGGCCGCCGTCTATCTGCCGGTCAGCCATCCGGAAATCGAGGAGTTCATCGAGCTGCGCCGGCCGACCGGCGGCGATCCCAACCGCAAGACCCCCAATCTGCACCATGGCGTGCTGATCCCCGACGCCTTCATGCGCGCGGTCGAGAATGACGAGGACTGGGCGCTCACCAGCCCCAAGGACGATAGCGTGCTCCGCACCGTCAAGGCGCGCGAGCTGTGGATCCGCATCCTCACCGCCCGCATCGAGACCGGCGAGCCCTACATCGTCAATATCGACCATGTGAACAAGGCCATCCCCGAGCATCAGAAGCTGGGCGGCCTCTCGGTCAAGACCTCCAACCTCTGCTCCGAGATCACCTTGCCCACCGGCAAGGACCGCTTCGACAAGCAGCGCACCGCCGTCTGCTGCCTCAGCTCGCTCAATCTCGAGACCTACAGCGAGTGGGAGGACCACCCGCACTTCATCGAGGACGTCATGCGCTTCCTCGACAACGCGCTGCAGGACTTCATCGACCAGGCGCCGGAGGAGTTCAAGAACGCCACCTACTCCGCCATGCGCGAGCGCTCGGTCGGCCTCGGCGTGATGGGCTTCCACTCCTTCCTGCAGGCGAACGGCATCCCGATCGAGAGCGTCATGTCCACGGTCTGGAACAAGCGCATCTTCAACCATATCCGCGAACAAGCCGACGCGGCCTCCGTCAAGCTGGCGGAAGAACGCGGCGCCTGCCCCGACGCGGCCGATTTCGGCTTCCAGGAGCGCTTCTCGAACAAGATGTCCTTGGCCCCCACGGCGTCGATCTCGATCATCTGCGGCGGCGCCTCGCCCGGCATCGAGCCGATCGCGGCGAACAGCTTCACCCACAAGACCTTGAGCGG
>JAPPPC010000757.1:0-594 GCA_028817685.1 Rhodospirillaceae bacterium | reverse complement strand
CCTTCACGGTGCGCAACAAGTATCTGACGCAACTGCTTGAGGAAAAGGGCGAAAACACCGACGAGACCTGGTCCTCGATCGTCGCCAATGAAGGCTCGGTGCAGCATCTCGCGTTTCTCTCCGACTTGGAGAAGGACGTCTTCAAGACCGCCTTCGAGATCGACCAGCGCTGGCTCATCGACCTCGCCGCCGACCGCACGCCCAATGTCTGCCAGAGCCAGTCGCTGAACGTGTTCCTGCCGGCCGACATCCACAAGCGCGATTTGCACCAGATCCACTACCAGGCCTGGAAGAAGGGCGTGAAGAGCCTCTATTACTGCCGCTCGAAAAGCCTGCAGCGCTCCGAGTCCGTCGCCAGCGACGGCAAGACCGCCACATTGCCCCTGCTCGGCCGGGTCAATGGCGGCGAGCAGCCCGCCGGCCCGATCGATTACGAGGAATGCCTGTCGTGCCAGTAGGGGACGCGTCCCGCGCGCTCCCCTCCCTTCCTGTCGCCCCGGACTTGATCCGGGGCCCAGCCCGGAAACGAGCGCCAACGCAGCCTGGATCCCGGCTCTACGGCGCGGCGCGCCTTGTCCGGGATGACAGGAGAGG
>JAPPPC010000683.1 GCA_028817685.1 Rhodospirillaceae bacterium | reverse complement strand
CGCCGCAGCGGGTGATGACAGAACATCTATGTCTTCTGGCGTAAACGGCGACTACGAGGCGGACGTTTCGCCTGAGATCACACGCGCCTTCACGCCGTCGGACGATTTGTTCCTTAATCAGTGGCACCTGCTCAACACAGGACAGTTTGTCGGTTCCGTGGCCGGTATCGACATCGACGTCACGGATGTCTGGGACGATTACACGGGCGCGGGAATTCGGGTCGGTGTTGTCGATGACGGCGTGGAATATACCCATCATGACCTGAACGATAACTATGTGGCGTCGGGTGAGTTCGACTATGGCGGCAATGACAGCGATCCGTTCCCGGGGACCAATGACCCGCACGGGACGGCTGTTGCCGGCCTGATCGCGGCGGAGAATAACGGTGTCGGTACGGTTGGCGTAGCCTTCGATGCGTCCATAACGGCCTTCCGGATATTCGGAGGGTCGGTGACCGAGGCTGAGTTTGCCGATGTCTTTAACCGCCACGCGGTGGAGCTCGACATCTCGAACAACAGTTGGGGCTTTAACGGCTTCTTCTTCGACAATTTCGACAGCACGACGTTCGATGCGGTTGGGCTCGCGGTGGAGAACGCGGCGGCAAATGGGCGCGGCGGTCTTGGCACGGTCATGCTGTGGGCTGCCGGCAATGACCGTACTGAGGGTCAGGACGTCAACTATCACAGTTTTCAGAACGCGCGGGAAACCATCTCCGTCGCGGCGATCACCAATCAAGGCGAAATCGCCGCTTACAGTACGCCGGGTGCGGCGATTCTCGTCGGTGCGCCGAGCAATGGCGGGACGGCAGGCATCACGACGACCGATCGGGTCGGCGCTCCCGGTTACAGCAACGGGGGCGACTATACGTTCGGCTTTGGCGGCACATCGGCGGCGACGCCAATCACCGCCGGCGCGGTGGCGTTGATTCTGGAAGCGAACCCATTGCTCGGGTACCGCGACGTGCAGGAGATCCTCGCCTATACCGCCCGGCAGGTCGACGAATCTGATCCTGGTTGGGTCTATAACGGCGCGCACAATTGGAATGGCGGCGGTCTGCACACGAGCCATGATTTCGGGTTCGGTCTGATCGATACCCATGCCGCGGTGCGTCACGCCGAAACTTGGACGGCGCAGAGTACGGCCGCGAATGAGGGGCTGGTGACCGGGTCGAGCGCGCCGCATTTGGCGCTGATCGACAACGGTACGATTTCCGACACGATCACAATCGGCGGCGGGATCGATATCGAACATGTCGAGGTCGTTCTCGACCTCACGCATACGTTCATCGGGGATCTGGTCATCACCCTGACCGCACCGGATGGGACGCAAAGCGTGCTGGTTAACCGGCCCGGCGTGACGGCGGGCAATCCGAACGGCGCGAGCCAGGACAATATCAATTTCACCCTGTCCAGCACCAACCATTGGGGTGAGACCGGCATTGGCGACTGGACCCTGGAGGTCGAGGATGCGGCCGCTGGGGACACGGGCACGCTTGTCAGCTGGACGTTGAACCTGTTTGGCGCCGCGCTGAGCGATGACGATTTTTACGTCTATACGGACGAATTCGCTGGGTTCACCAGTGACCTGGGGCGCCAGATCCTCTCCGATGCGGCTGGTGCCGACGTCATTAATGCCGCGGCGATCCGGGCCAATAGCGTTATCGATCTGACCGATGGGTCGGACAGTACCCTGGCTGGCAACACGCTGACGATCGAGAGCGGGACAATCATCGAAGACGCCTATTCCGGTGATGGCGACGATTTCCTGTTCGGTAACGCGGTTGCCAACCTTCTGTCCGGAGGGCGGGGCGATGACACTCTGACGGGTGGCGGCGGCAATGACACGTTGGATGGCGGCACCGGTAACGATCTGTTCATCATCGGCGCCGATGAGGGCGACGACATTATCCAGGGTTTCGTGGCAGGCCTCGGACAGGGCGATCGGATTGACCTGGTCGCGCGCTCTGACGTATCGGACTTCGCCGAACTTCTGGCGCTCGCTTCGGATGACGGGACCGATACGACGGTCGCCTTTGCCAATGGCGATTCGCTGTTGCTCGCCGGTGTTCTTGAAGCGGAATTGGCGGAAGACGATTTCATATTCGAGCCGCCGAATAACGCGCCGGTCGCGGTCGACGATATCGCGGCAGCGACGGAGGACACGCCGGTGACGATCCTGGCGTCGGCGTTGCTGTCGAACGACAGCGATATCGATGGCGACCCGTTGAGCCTTGCGTCCGTGCAGAACGCGGTCGGCGGCGCGGCGGTGCTGGACGTGAACGGGGATGTGCTGTTCACGCCGGATGCGAACTTCAATGGTGCGGCGTCGTTCGACTACACGGTCGACGATGGTCAGGGCGGCACGGATACGGCCACGGTGACGGTCAATGTCGCGGCGGTGAACGACAATCCGACAGCGGTCGATGATGTCGCTGCCGCGGCAGAGGACACGCCGGTGACGATCCTGGCGTCGGCGCTGCTGTCGAACGATAGCGATATCGATGGCGATCCACTGACGATCCAGTCCGTGCAAAACGCGGTCGGCGGGACGGCGGTGCTGGATGTGAACGGAGATGTGCTGTTCACGCCGGATGCGGGTTTCAGCGGGCCGGCGACCTTCGATTACACGGTGGATGACGGCCAGGGCGGCACGGATACGGCGACGGTGACGGTCGATGTATCTGGCTCGAGTGCGGGCCTGACGCTGACGGGCGGTACCGGGGCGGACAGCCTGGTGGGCGGCGCCGGGGACGATGTGATCACGGGCAATGGCGGTAGCGATATTTTGCTGGGCCAAGGGGGCAACGACAGCTTCCTGTATGCGGGTACGAACAACGGGTTCGACACGGTTTCGGGCGGCGCCGGTGTCGACACGATCTTGGGAAGCGTGGGCAACGACACGATCGGGTTCGAGGTGTTTTCCGGGGACAACACCGTGGAGTTCATCGATGGCGGGTTGGGCACGAATGTGATCGCCGGTCGGGCCATCGCGAACGTGTTCGACTTCAGCGGCACGACGCTGCAGAACATCGATGCGATCGACGGACTCGGCGGGAACGATACGATCA
>JAPPPC010000748.1 GCA_028817685.1 Rhodospirillaceae bacterium | reverse complement strand
CCATTGCATCGTGATCAAAGGGACGTCGGGTCATTTTTGCGCCGGCCGCGATCTTGACGCCGCGGGCGGTGCGGGCGCTCTGGTCCCCGCCTTGGAAGCGGATACGGCCTGGACTCGAATTTTCCATCTTCTGCATCGTGCGGCGACGCCGACGGTGGCCGTCGTCGAGGGCTACGCGGTCGCGGGCGGCTTTACGCTCGCCATGGGTTGCGATTTTGTGCTCGCAGAGAAGGGCGCGCGGTTCGGGGCGATGGAAATGCAGAACGGATTCCCGGCGGCGATCAACACGCCGGTCCTCTCCAAACTCGTTGGACCGCGCCTGGCGCTGGAACTGCTGGTGTTCGGCGACCTTGTCGATGCCGAGAGGCTCTATGGAATGGGGTTGATCAACCGGCTGGTAGCGGACGCGGCGGCATTGGCCGAGACCGAAGCGGCTTTTGTTTCCCGTCTCCTCGAGCGCGATCCCCATGCGGTGACCCTGACGAAGGAATCGCACCGCGCCACGGTCAACATGCCGCTTGACGATGCGTTGGCTATGGGCAAGCAATTGAACACCCTGATTGCGGCGTCCGGACGGTTGGAGGAAGCCGCGCAGTCCTTCGCCGCCAAGCAGAAGGCGCGTAAGAAGAAGCAATAGCCGGCTATGCAGCTGTCCCTCTCCGTCCGCATTGCGGAATCGCCGAAGCGCAAGGATGTTGCCGCGGTGCCGGTCGAAACGGTGGCGGGTCTGGCGAAGGCGGCAGGGTTCGCAGGGCTGTCCATGCGGGCGTCGGTCGTCAGCATCGAGACGCCGGCAGCGCGGCGCGATCAGATTCGTGAACGTCTCGACGGGCTCGGCCTCCGGGTCTCCATGGTGACCGGCGATTTGCCGCTGGCGATCAACAATTCGGACGCGACGGGCGCGCTGCGCAACATCGTGCCTTATCTGGACTTGGCGGCGGCGCTCGGCAGCGGTCTGGTTCGCGTGATGATGCATGACGAGACGGATATCCCCGATGCGCAGCGTGCGGCCGATTTGGCAGCGGCCCGTGGCATTCGTCTCAGCCACCAGATGCATTGGGGCTCGTTGTTCGAAACGGTCGATGGGGCGCTGGATGTCTTGGCGCGGATCGACCGGCCGAACTTCGGCGTGACCTACGAGCCGGCGAATCTGCTGGCCTGCGGCGAGGATTACGGGGCTGGTGCGATAGCCCGCCTGGCGCCGCACATCTTCAACGCCTATTTCCAGAATATCCGTCTCGATCCGGAATCACCGGTAACGTTCGCCACCCGGTGCCGCGGCGCTGTCGGGGTCCGTTTTGTTCCTTTGGACGATGCGTCGGGTATCGATCCGCAACCGCTTGTCGGGGCCTTGCGGGCGGCAGGCTATGATGGGTGGGTCTCGATCCACCAGCCGCTGCTGGATGGCGAGACCGTCGAAGCGGTGATCGGGGCGGCGGCGCGGCAGTTCCTCCCTCTGATTTGAACGCAAGCCCGCTTTACCCCCGGCCCCGAAACAGGCTAAGAACCGGAACGAGCAAATCTAATTCACTTATCCCCAATTGATGGGCGGCCGTGTTGTGTTTCGAATGCGCGCGCGGACCTGTCCCGAGGATCGCGTCAATGAGTGCATCATCAGGTCGAAATTTCCTGCATACCCCAGGACCCACCAACATTCCCGAGCGCGTGCTGCGCGCCATGCTGCAGCCGGCGGTCGATTTCACCGACCCGAACTTTCTGGCGCTGACGCAAAGCTGCTTTGCGGATTTGAAGAAGGTGTTCCGCACCGAGAGCGAGGTGATCTGCTATGCCAGCAACGGGCACGGGGCGTGGGAGGCGGCGCTGGTGAACACGCTGTCGCCGGGCGACAAGGTACTGGTGCCGACAAGCGGCCATTTCACGCAGAACTGGGCGGAGATGGCGGAAGCCTTCGGGATCGAGATCGTCGAGGCGCCGGGCGACTGGCGGCATGCGATCGATCCGGATGCGATCGAAACCTGCCTGCGTGAGGACAAGGATCACGCGATCAAGGCGGTCCTGACCGTTCACACCGACACGGCAACCGGCATCACCAGCGATCTTGCCGCGCTTGGCCGCGCGATCCAGAACGCCAAGCATCCGGCGCTTTACATGGTCGATACGGTGGCAGCGCTCGGCACGGTCGATTTCCGCATGGATGATTGGGGCATCGACGTCGCGGTCGGGGGCTCGCAAAAGGGGCTGATGCAGCCCCCGGGTCTGGCCTTCAATGCGGTCAGTGCCAAGGCGCTCGAGGCTTGCAAGACAGCGAAGCTGCCACGGCTCTATTGGGACTGGGAACGGCGCATGGAAGAGGCCTATTACCGCTGGTTCTGCGGGACCCCGCCGGAGCATCTTCTTTTCGCGCTACGCGAAGGGCTCGACATGGTGCTCGAGGAAGGTCTCGACAACGCGTTCGACCGGCACCGCCGGCTGGCCGAGGCGGTGCGCCGTGCGGTCGCCGTCTGGAGCCGCGCCAATGCGCTCAGCCTGAACGCGGTCGTGCCGGAAGAGCGGTCGAATTCCGTGACCACGATCCTGGTGGCAGAAGGCTACGACGCGGATAAGCTGCGCATGGTCAGCCGCGAGAAGTTCGATGTCTCGCTCGGTTCGGGCCTCGGCAAGACGCGCGGCAAGGCGTTCCGCATCGGTCATATGGGATACCTCAACGAGCCGATGATCCTGGGCGCGCTTGCCGGAGTCGAAGCATCGCTGGAAGCGACCGGCATCCCGCACGAGAAGGGCGGTGTCGACGCGGCATTGGAGTTCCTCGCCACCGGCTAGCCAGGCAATGTTCGCGCCCGCGAAAGCGCTTGATGCGTGCCGCGCCTTCTTCATCCAGCAGGGCGTGAATATCGATGTGCTGCGCTTCGATTCGACGATCGCGGCGTTCTTCGATTTCTATCGCGACGAACGCGCCGAAGGCTGCGCCGTGGACGAGGACGGCGATATGCTGCTGTTTGAGTGGGGCGCCGTCGATTGGGGCGAAGGCGAGCATTTCGAGCTCAGCCTCGCCCGGCAGCTGATTTTCGGGCCCGGCGACGGCAAGATCTGGCAGCTCAAACTGACCTACGCCTATG
>JAPPPC010000525.1:6345-12553 GCA_028817685.1 Rhodospirillaceae bacterium | reverse complement strand
GTTTCTTCAGAACGCCGCCCACACCTTTTTCAATCGATTTCAGCGGTTGTGTGACCGGATTGTCTTCCTCCGCCTTTTCCGGTGCCCCTTGCGTCGCGGCTGGTTTCGGCTTGCCGCCCGCCAAACAGGGATTGTCCTCTCCGGTCCCGGTTTCCGCGAGGCCAATGATCAGAGCCGGCGGGAAGACAAAGGCGCCGAGCAGACCACCCACTTTGCGGGCCGCGGCGATCTTGCTCGGACCATAGGACGGTTCTGCGAGCGTCCCCGTTATCTCGACCGGAACGGCCGTATTGATCGTTACCGATTTTGGTTGCGGATCGACGGTCAAATCGAGTGCCTCGGACGCCAGATTGATTGTGCCCTTGCCGGAGATCGATACGAACTCCGTGTCGAACAGCAATGCCTTGCTGGTCGCCATGCCGTCCTTGATGTCGAACTGACTGACCATGCAGTTGATCTTGGTGAATTCGCTCTGTTCGCCGGAAAACAGACTCGACAGCATTTTGGTGGGTCCGCCCACGAAGGTGTCGAGCGCCGTGCTCTTCATTTGTCCCTCACCCATGGCGAGCTGCGTGCGGCCGTTGAGACCGGCCATGATGGCGCGGACCGACTTTCCCTCCCCCTTCAGGTCGAGCTTTGCGTTGAACCGGCCTTCCAGCAAATCCGTGACGGCCATGTCGGTCAGGAATCTGCCAGCGTCGAATTTCGAGACCCTGATCTGGGTGTCGAGCGCCGGCGTCGCGGCCGCCGCGTTCAGGCGCAAGGTGCCCTCGACATCCCCCCCGGAGACGTCCGCCTTCAAAGGCGCGACCCGCAAATCACCGCCTTTCAGGTGAAGACCGATTGCAACATTCTTCGCCTCCATCGCAGCAACAAGGGTCTCGATGGAAAGCTCCAGAATCGCATCGACGGCCTTCAAACCTTCCAGCGGCAACGGATCGTCCGGGAACACACGGCCGTCACTCTTGCGTTCCACCCGCTCCGCCGCCGGTTGGCCGGGGACGAGGAAATCGGCCACGTCCAGCCGGCTCGATTTAAGCGCGCCGTCGATCGCAGGGACCGGCGCCCTCAAATCGGCGGCGATCATGCCGGACAGATCGCTGCCGCCGATTTTCGCCCCGAATTCCGAAAGCGTCAGTTTCGCCGCAGGATCGCCTTTGAGCCGGCCCGTGACCGAGTAGGGTCCAAGAGCGGGTACTGAGGCACCGGCGAGGGGCGACAACGGCTCCAGCGTATCGCCGGCCATCGACAAGGCGAGATCCAGCTTCGGAGACCGCAGGGGATTTGAAACCGTCCCTTTCACTGCGATTTTCGCCCCGCCCGCGTCAAGCGCGAGCGCGACCGGATATGGCTGATTCGCAGCCAGCAGCGCCGCACGTGACCCCAAGGTCCCGGTTGCCGACACCGGATTGTCGTTATAGGCGGCCGCCAATGTCAGCTCGATCGCTTTATCGACGCCGCCGGCACTCAGCGACAATGCGTTAATTGCCACCACAAATCGCTGTTCCGATTTTCCGTCCCGATAGGCGATACGGGCGTCTTCAATCGAGACGTTTCTCAAAACGGGAATCTCTGGCGCCGACGACCCCGACGTGTCGCCACCGCCGGCGGTCTCGAACGCATAGTTCGCGCGCCCTTCCGCATCCGTTTCGAGCAGGATATCCGCGCCTTTCAGCAAGACCCGCTGAATATCGATCGTGCCGGAGATCAGCGGGACCAGAGCGACCTGGACCTCGAATCGCTCGACGGTCGCCATCGCCGGGCGCGATCCCCAGTCCGCATTGGCAAAACGGACGCCGCTGACACCAAGCGACGGCGTCAGGGACAGCGCGAGCTTGATATCGCCTTCGATCGTCAGGTCGCGGCCCGTCGCCTGCTTCACCTGCGCCTGAAGCTCGGGCTTGTAGTCGTTGAAATCGACCGCCGCCAAAACCACCACCGCAGCGACGATAAGGACAATGACGGTCCCCGCGACATATTTCAGGATTCGTCCGTTCTTCATGACGCCTCCCCCCATAGTCCGGCAATGACAGCGGGCAGGTCCGTGAAGGCGCCGGCGACGTGCACCGCGCCTGCGGCGGTCAGCTCCTCCGGCGCATGATAGCCCCAGGCGACGCCGATCGCCTGTGCCCGGGCGCGGACCGCCATGACGATATCGAAGGTCGTGTCGCCAATCATCAAAGTGGTTTCCGGCACAGCGCCGGTTTCAGCCATGGCGTCCTGCAGAATATCCGGGTTCGGTTTACCCGGACCGTCATCCGCGGTCTTCAACGTGATGAAGTGATCGTGCAGCGCATGACGCTCCAAGGTTGCCCGCAGCCCGCGCCGCGATTTTCCGGTCGCCACGCCGAGATAGTATCCCTTCGACAACAGCGACTGCAGGACCTGGACGACACCAGGATAAAGCGGTTCTTCATGCTCCGGCTGCTGGCGGAGGATGTAGGCCGCTTCCTTATATTGCTCCACAACGCTGTCGAGCTTGTCGTCCGCCCCCGCCGGCAGCAATCGGCCGACAGCCTCGCCCAGCGGCAGACCAACCGTACGGCGCGTGGCTTCCGCGGGTGGCTCGGCCAGCGCGTGATGGCGGAAGGCGGTCTTCATCGCCTCGACGATCGCATGCTGGCTGTCCACCAAGGTACCGTCGCAATCGAAGACAACGAGCCGGTTCGGGGAATTTTGGGTCATTGGTCAATCTCTTCGAATGGGTCGTCCTGCAGGTCCGGGCTGAATCCCATATGCGTCCAGGTTTTCTTCATGTGCGGCGGCAGGTCCGCCACCGCGTGCAATGTGCCCTTGCCGGAAGGATGCGGCAGTGAAATCTCGCGGGCGTGCAGATGCAGTTGCCGCGGCAGGACATCGCTTTGCACAAAGGCATCGGCCCCGCCATATTTTCCGTCTCCCAAGATCGGCGTTTGTATTTCCGCCGCATGGACCCGAATTTGATGGGTGCGGCCGGTCTGCGGCCAGAAAGCGATCCAGGCGAGCCGGTTACCAGAGCGTTCCAGCAGACTGTAGAGCGTGACCGCTCGCTTCCCGTTGTCGGGATCGACGACCATACGCTCACCACCCTTCGCCGGCAGCTTGTTGAGCGGCAGATCGATCCGGCCACGATGCAGGTCCGGCACGCCGACCGTCGCCGCCCAATAGACCTTCCGCGCTTCCTTTCCGTTGAAGCTGCGGCCGAGATGCGCCGCCGCCTTACGGTGACGCGCCAGCACCATGACGCCGCTGGTATCGCGGTCGAGGCGGTGCACCAGACGCGGCCGTTCCGTCGCCTCAAACATTAGCCCGTCCAGCAAACCGTCGAGATGCCGGGTCACGCCAGTGCCCCCTTGCACGGTAAGACCTGGCGGTTTGTCAATGACCAGCACATCCGGATCCTTGTGGATCACCAGACCTTCGACAAAGCGCCGGTCCGAGTCGCTCAGCTCCCGACGGGCCTTCTTTGGCGCCGGTGCATCGCTGATCGGCGGGATACGGACCGACTGACCGGCTTCCAACCGCAGGCCCGCCTTCGCACGGCGGCCATCGACGCGGACCTGACCGGTCCGCAGCAGCTTCTGCAGCCGCCCATAACCAAGATCGGGGAAATGGTGCTTAAACCAGTTGTCGAGACGGATCGCATCCTCTTCCTCCGCCACCGTTCGTGTCTCGACGCCGCTCATGACAGCACTATCCGCATCAAATTCATGGCGAGGAAAAAGGCCAACACCGCAAAGGCGACCGAGGCCCCGATATAGAGCGCCGCCTGCAGCATTTGCCCTTTGTTGTAGAGGAAGAAGACATCCATCGAGAACGCCGAGAAGGTGGTGAAAGACCCGAGCGCCCCAACGACGATCAAAGCTCGCAGTTCCGGGCTCGGCGACCAGACCAGCGCAAAAATTTCGACGAGTGCGCCAAGGACGAACGAACCTAGGATGTTGACGGTCAGAATACCCCAAGGGAAGCCGTGGCCGAGCCAACTGCCGATGTGTCCCGCCATGAGGTGGCGCGCCACCGCCCCGACTGCGCCACCCGCTGCGATATAGACGAGCATTTTCATTTCAGACGACTGCTAAGCTGCCGTTCGGTGCGAAACCACGATCCCGTCATACAGCGCCGGTGCCTCCGGCGACGGGTGAACGCGCCAGGCGATACGATCATCTTCCGCCTCGAAGACACCCGTTGCCAGCGTATAGCCGGTATCGGGACCGCGCTTCGACTTACGGCAAATCGGCCACGCATCGGGCTCTTGATCACCGAGTATCCCCAAGGGCTCCCGGGGCCGCCGCTCTGAAAGGAGGGCGTCGGCGCGCCGCTGTCTGTCCTCTGACGACGGCGATACGGTTTGATCATGTCCTGGGAAGCGAAGCAGATGATTGGCATGCGCATGCGGCTGATTCACCCGCTTGACGTCGCAGCCCCCAGCCGGCGCCTCGACGGACAGAAGCCGGTCGTCGCCCGCTTGCATCAGATTATGGTGAAACGCGCTCGCGCGGTCGCTGCGGCTGAGTACAGCAAGGGCATCATCGAGTGAATGGCAGTCCATCACAGCTCGCGTTATCAGGTGGCGTGGAATGCCCACCTTCATTTCGCGAGAACGGATATGATTGATCGTCTGCACGAGCCCATGCTCATTCACCGCGAAGGCATGCCCGGGCAGCAATCCGGGATAGCAAAAGCTCGTGAACTTCGCGCCATCGCTCGGGGCAATTGTCGCGAGGAAACAATGGCCGTCGAACTCGCGCTCGCCATCCTCGTTGTGCGCGATGACCGCAGGCTGGCCGACACTTCCGGGAACCGAAATCGTCGTACATCCTTCAGTACCCGCCCCGGTTTCAGCGACCGGCAAGTCACCGCGGCAGTTCCAGAGGAAAACGTCTTCGAACGGCATGCTCGCCCCCTCGGCGATGCCTTCGATTGTTCGGATATATTTCGGAAACACGGCGCGACCGGCGGCTTCAAGGCCGGCGAGGCGATCGGACCCTATCCACGCGCGCAGCGCACGAAACCGGGGAACCGACTCGAGGAGCTCGCCCAGCCCACGGCCAGGTTGGCGTCCCAAACCGACGCCGATCTCGTACGAATCGCCGGCAACGGAAATTTGGGGCAAATTCATGGCGTCCGATCTTCTCCGCTGCTTCTTTCTTTGCGCAGCCTGTCCCAATAGTCGAGGCGCTTGCGCAGTTCGCGCTCGAATCCCCGTTCGACCGGATCATAGAAAGTCTGCCGATCGGTATCGTCGGGGAAATAGTCCTGCCCGGAAAACGCGTCCGGCGCGTCGTGATCGTAATTGTATCCCGCGCCGTAACCGAGATCTTTCATCAGATTGGTGGGGGCATTCAAGATGTGTTTGGGCGGCATCAGCGATCCCGTATCCTTGGCATGCCGCCGCGCGGCGCCATAGGCTTTGTAGGCGGCATTCGATTTTGGCGCCGTGGCCAGATAGATCACCGCCTGCGCCAGCGCCAGCTCTCCCTCCGGCGACCCGATCCGCTCGAATGTCTCCCACGCCGTCAACGCCTGCACGGCAGCCTGCGGTTCCGCGAGCCCGACATCCTCATAGGCGAAGCGAAGCAGGCGCCGGGCGATATAGCGCGGATCTTCACCGCCATCCAACATGCGCGCCAGCCAGTAGAGCGCGGCATCGCAGTCCGAGCCGCGCAGAGACTTATGCAGCGCGCTGATCAGGTTGTAATGGCCCTCCTGGCTCTTGTCGTAAAGCGGCGCACGACGCTGAACGGTCTGGGCCAGCATGCCCGTATCGATCGGCCCCTCGACCGCCAGCGCAAACAGCTCTTCGGCAAGATTGAGCAGGAAGCGGCCATCCCCATCCGCCATTGCCTTCAGCGCGATCCGGGCGTCCGCGTCGAGCGGAAGTTCACGGCCGACGGCATCCTCCGCACGGCGCAGCAACGTCTCCAGCGCCTTGTCGTCCAACCGATTGAGGACGAAGACCTGCGCACGGGACAGCAAGGCTGCGTTTAGCTCGAAACTGGGGTTCTCCGTTGTCGCACCGACCAGAACGACCGTGCCGTCCTCGACATAAGGCAGGAAGCCATCCTGCTGCGCTCGATTGAAGCGATGGATCTCATCGATAAACAAAAGCGTTCCGCGCCCGGCGAGCCGGTTGCTCTTCGCCCGCTCGAACACCTTGCGCAGATCCGCGACCCCGGAGAACACGGCGGACAAAGGTTCGAACACGAGGTCGGTATTCTGCGCCAACAAG
>JAPPPC010000525.1:0-6335 GCA_028817685.1 Rhodospirillaceae bacterium | reverse complement strand
GCCAACAAGCGCGCGATCGTGGTCTTGCCGGTCCCCGGCGGCCCCCACAGGACAATCGACGCGAGCCTGCCGGCTTCGATCATGCGCAGAATGGCACCGTCCGGGCCCAGCAGATGATCCTGTCCCACGACCGTTTCGAGAGCTTCAGGCCGCAATCGGTCGGCTAACGGTCGCGGCGCCTCGCTTTCGAAAAGGCCGGGAGCGGAGTTCATCCCGAAACCTGGAACTGTATCGTCCGGTTTCCTCGCTGAATCTCCATATTCCAGCGGGATTTCCGATCGGCCGCCGTCCGTTCCAGGTCGGTGACCCGCTTCACCGCCACACCGTTAATCGCGCGAATGATATCGTGTGGCCGAAAACCCAATCTCGCCGCGGTCGACCGCTTCTCGATCTTCACCACCACGACCCCTTTAAGCCCAGATTCGAGGCCAATCTCTTCGCTTAGCGCCGGCGAAAGGTTTCCGACGGTCACCCCGGCGAATGGGTTGCGGCCGCGAATTAATGTCAGGTTGCGCGGCGGGTTTTCCGGCGGCGGAACGAGATCGAAGGGCAAGGCGCGCAATTCGCCGCGCCGGACCACCTTAAGATCGACGGACTCACCGATTGGCTTGGTCGCGATCCGGAAACGAAGCGCTTGCACATCGTCCACATCATGCCGGTCAACGGCGATGACGACATCACCCGGCACCAGACCGGCCCGCTTTCCAGGCCCGCTATGGCTGACCTTTTCAATAAGCACACCGACGGGTCGTGCCAAGCCCAACGCATTGGCGATCTCCGACGTTACCGGCTTGCCGGTAAAACTCAGCCACGGGCGGACCAGCGGCTTGCCGCTGATCGCGCTGGCCAGGATGCGGCGCACCATATTGCTGGGTACGGCGAAACCGATGCCCAGGGAGCCACCGTCGCGCGAGTAGATCGCCGTATTGACACCGACAAGCCTGCCATTCATCGCGAGCAAGGCACCACCGGAATTACCCGGATTGATCGCAGCGTCCGTCTGGATGAAAGAACGGAAATCGCTGATTCCCACCGACGTCCGCGCCAGGGCAGAGACGATCCCGCTGGTCACCGTCTGTCCGACGCCAAACGGGTTCCCAACGGCGAGCACAAGGTCGCCCACTTCCAGCCCATCCGAGTCTCCAAGCTTCAGGAACGGCATTTTCTCGCCTTTCGTATCCACCTTCAGCACGGCTATATCGGTGCGCTTGTCGGCAACAACCAGCTTCGCATCGAATTCACGCCGATCAGAGAGGACAACGGTGATTTCCTGCGCCTTATCGATGACGTGATTGTTGGTGACGACGAAACCGCCGGCACGGACGATCACCCCGGACCCAAGGGAATTCTCCAGCCGTTCGCGGGAAAAGCCCTGAAACGGAAAATCACCGAAAAGACGATTGAAGATAGGATCGTTGAACAGCGAGGCGCCGCGGCGGCTGCGCACAAGCCGTTTGGCGTAGATGTTCACGACCGCAGGCGCCGCCTGCTTTACCAGCGGGGCGTAGCTGAGCTTGATCTGGTCGCGATTCTGCGGAACCGATTGTGCGGAAAGAGGTCCCGCCAGCACGGCGATCAACCCGAAAACCGCAATCGCGAGGCATTTGCCTTTCATGGTCAAAATCATAGTGGCTATGTATGCGCTCGCAAGCGGTTTGCAAAGCCTGACGATAGGCCCGCCGCAACACAAACGGGCGGCCAAGAGACCGCCCGCATCGTGTTCGCGCTAGCCTGCGGCTTATTCTTCGAGTTCGTCCTCGTCGTCCTGCACCGGGCCGGAATCCAGACCCTTCGCTTCCGGGTCGCGATCAACGAGCTCGATCACCGCCATCGGCGCGGAATCGCCGTACCGGAAGCCGGCCTTCAGCACCCGCGTGTAGCCGCCAGCGCGCTCGGCATAGCGTTCCGCCAGCGTGTCGAACAGCTTCGCGGTCGTCGCGTCATCACGCAAGATGGAATGCGCCCGCCGCCGCGTATGCAGCGTGTTGCGCTTACCCAGCGTGATCAGCTTGTCGACGATCGGGCTTAACTCCTTCGCCTTCGGCAAGGTCGTCTTGATCTGCTCATGTTTGAGCAATGCAACGGCCATGTTGGAGAACATCGCTTTTCTGTGCGAGCTCGTCCGGTTCAGTTTGCGTCCGCTCATGCGATGCCGCATGACACCAACTCCTGTCTCTAGTTGACTTTACTTCGGCCCGTTAGGCTGCAGATAAAGTCGGATTAAAACGGCTCTTCGAGCCGCTTGACCAATTCTTCGATATTCTCCGGCGGCCAGGTGGTGATCTCCATACCGAGATGAAGCCCCATCTGGGTCAGCACTTCCTTGATCTCGTTCAGCGATTTGCGGCCGAAATTCGGCGTGCGCAGCATTTCCGCTTCGGTCTTCTGCACCAAATCGCCGATATAAACGATATTGTCGTTCTTCAGGCAGTTCGCCGAGCGGACGGACAGCTCAAGCTCGTCCACCTTGCGCAGCAGATTGCGGTTGAACGGCAGATCGGTCGGCGCTTCTTCGGCAACTCGCGCTTCCGGCTCCTCGAAATTGATGAAGAGCTGCAGCTGATCCTGCAGGATCCGCGCCGCATAGGCCACCGCGTCATCCGGCGTCAGGGCCCCATTGGTTTCGATCTGCATGGACAGCTTGTCGTAATCCGTTACCTGTCCAACACGCGTGTTCTCGACTTTGTAGGAGACCCGGCGGATCGGGCTGAACACCGAATCGATCGGGATCAAGCCGATCGGCGCATCTTCCGGCCGGTTCTGCGTGGCCGGAACGTAACCGGTCCCCGTCTCGACGGTCATTTCCATTGAAATCCGCGCCCCTTCGTCCAGGGTGCAGATGACCAGATCGGGGTTCATGATCTCGATGTCATGGCCGGTCTCGATCTTGGCCGCCGTGACTTCGCCCGGCCCCTCGGCCACCAAGTGAATCCTTTTCGGTCCCTCGCCATGCATGCGCAGGGCAAGCACCTTGATGTTGAGCACGATGTCGGTGACGTCTTCGCGCACACCAGCGATCGAGGAGAACTCATGCAGCACGCCATCGATCTGGACAGACGTCACGGCAGACCCGTGCAGCGACGACAACAGCACGCGGCGCAGCGCATTCCCCAATGTCAGGCCGAAACCGCGCTCCAGCGGCTCCGCCACGACGGTTGCAGTACGGCCGGCATCGTCGCCGGGCTCGACATTCAACTTGTTCGGCTTGATCAGCGCTTGCCAATTTTTCTGGATCACTTATGCGACCTCTCGTCTCCGTCCGCCCTATCGCCTCGACCATGGCAAGGGGCAGACCTGGTTACATCTATAACGGCGGCGCAACGCTGCGCCGCTTGACCGGGCAGTTGCGCCCTAAACCCGGCGCCGTTTCGGCGGACGGCACCCATTGTGCGGGATCGGCGTCACATCGCGGATCGCCGTGATCGTGAAACCGGCTGCGGACAGGGCACGCAAGGCGGATTCGCGCCCGGAACCAGGCCCCTTTACGCAGACCTCCAGCGTTTTCATGCCATGCTCTTGCGCCTTCCGACCGGCATCCTCTGCGGCCATCTGCGCGGCATAGGGTGTCGATTTCCGGCTACCGCGGAACCCCTGACTGCCCGCGGACGACCAAGAGATCGCATTGCCCTGCACGTCGGTAATCGTGACCTTGGTGTTGTTGAAGGTCGCGTTGACGTGGGCGACGCCGGACGTAATGTTTTTGCGTTCGCTGCGGCGAACGCGCGTTGCGGCTTTGGCCATTGACCGAATTCCTCGTGATTATGCTTTTTTCTTGCCGGCAATCGGACGTGCCGGTCCCTTGCGCGACCGGGCATTGGTATGGGTCCGTTGACCACGCACCGGAAGCCCCTTGCGGTGACGGATACCACGATAGCAGCCAAGGTCCATCAAACGTTTGATGTTCATGGCAAACTCGCGGCGAAGATCGCCTTCGACCACATGGTCGCGGTCGATGACCTCGCGGATACCGATGACTTCCTGATCCGTCAGATCCTGCACCCGGCTTTCGTGCGAGATATTGCATTTTTCGCAAATCTCCCGCGCCTTGGCCGGGCCAATCCCGTGAATATAGGTCAGCGAAATGACGACACGCTTGTTCGTCGGAATGTTCACGCCTGCGATGCGCGCCACGCTACATACTCCTTCATGTTAGAGGCCCGTACGGCTATACGATCGACCCGTCCCCGATCCGTCGCACACCGCATAACGGGCGCGCGATTATATTTCAAGGGGCAAAGCTGTCAATCAGTTCGCCGACGCCAATACCTCTTTCAGTTGCTCCGTTACGTCGTCCATATCTTTCGTACCGTCAACCGACCTCAGAATGCCCCGTTGCTCGTAATAGGGAAGGATCGGTGCGGTTTGTTCATGATAAAGCGCCAGCCGGGTGCGAATCTTCTCTTCACTGTCGTCGGCCCGCTGAACGAACTCTTTGCTCCCGCAGACGTCGCACACCCCTTCTACGGCAGGCTTCTTGTGCGCCCGGTGATATCCCTCGCCGCAATTGCTGCAGGAAAAGCGGCCGGTGATGCGCTCCACGACGATGTCGTCGTCCAGCTCGAACTCGATCACCGCGTCGACCTTGCTGCCACGCGCTTCCAAAAGCTCGTCCAGTGCCTCCGCCTGCGCCCGCGTCCGCGGAAACCCGTCCAGGATGAACCCGTTCGCGCAGTCCGGCTCGTCGATGCGCGCCGAAACCAGCTCGATCATAATATCGTCCGGTACGAAATTTCCACCTTCGACCAGCACCTTGGCTTTATTGCCAAGATCGCTTTCCGACGCGATCGCATCGCGCAGCAGCGCGCCGGTCGATAGATTTCCGATCGACAGCGCCTCTTCTATAAGACTGGCTTGCGTCCCCTTTCCCGCGCCGGGTGGTCCGATCAAAATCATGATCACCGACGCCTCCCGCGCAACTTGGACTTCTTGATCAAGCCTTCGTATTGATGCGCCAACAGATGGGAATGAATTTGGGCCACCGTGTCCATCGTGACCGACACGACGATCAGCAGACTCGTACCGCCGAAATAGAAAGGAATTGCAGCGTTCTGCGCCCTTAAAATCTCCGGAAGAATACAAACGATCGCAAGATATGCGGCGCCTGCAACCGTAAGCCGGGTCAGAACGAAATCCAGATAATCGGCGGTATTCTTGCCGGGCCGGATCCCCGGGATAAACCCGCCATACTTCTTCAGGTTATCGGCCGTGTCCGCCGGATTGAAAACGATCGCGGTGTAGAAGAACGCGAAAAAGACGATCATCGCGACATAGACAACGAGGTACAGCGGTTGTCCCGGCCCAAGGTAGGCGGTGATCGTGCCCAGGAAACCCTGCGTCGCGCCACCGCTGAAACCGGCGATCGTCAACGGCATCAGCAAGATCGAACTGGCGAAGATCGGCGGAATGACACCCGCGGTGTTGAGTTTCAGCGGCAGATGCGACGACTCGCCGCCGAACATCTTGTTGCCCATTTGCCGTTTGGGATATTGCACCACCAAACGCCGCTGCGCCCGTTCCACGAAGACGATGAACGCGATAACGGCAACCGCCATAATCAGCAGGAACAGCACCAGTGCCGGCGAGATGGCGCCCGTCCGGCTCTGATCGAGTGTCTGGACCAACGCTACCGGCAGGTTCGCGACGATACCGGAGAAAATGATCAACGAGATACCGTTGCCGACGCCGCGCTGCGTGATTTGTTCACCCAACCACATCAGGAAAATCGTGCCACCGACCAGGCTGATCACCGTGGTGGCGCGGAAGAAGAAACCCGGGTCAATGACAGCGGGACCGGCCGAACTGGCCATGCCTTCAAGGCCGACGGCAATGCCGTAGCCTTGCACCGTCGCCAACAAAACCGTGCCATACCGCGTATACTGATTGATCTTTTTCCGGCCGGCTTCGCCCTCCTTCTTCAGCGCTTCCAGCCGCGGCGACACCGCCGTCATGAGCTGCATGATAATCGCCGCGGAAATATAGGGCATGATGTTGAGCGCGAAGATCGTCATCCGCTCCAGCGCACCGCCGGAGAACAGATTCAGCATGTCCGTGAGACCGCCGCGCTGCTGTTCGAAAATGTCGGACAGAATGGTCGGGTCGATACCGGGCAACGGGATATAGGTCCCGATCCGATAGATGACCAGCGCACCGAGGGTAAACCACAGGCGTTTCTTCAGCTCCGTCGCTTTAGCAAAAGCGCCGAAGTTAAAAGTCGATGCGAGCTGTTCTGCAGCCGATGCCATTCGTCAACGCCTTAGTGGTTACGCGTCCGCTTCTTCCGGCGCTGCTTCCGGTGCCTTTTCGCCGCTGGCGTCTTTCTTGGCGCTTTCCGTCAC
>JAPPPC010000595.1 GCA_028817685.1 Rhodospirillaceae bacterium | reverse complement strand
TGGCTGGTCACTGCAACGGTGATGACCGCTGCAATCGCGATGGGTTTCGCCACCTCGATGGTAAATGTTGCCGTTCCGTCGGTCATGGGCGCCTTCGGCGTCGGGCTCGACCAGGCTCAATGGATGGCAACCGGGTTCCTGGCGACCATGTCAGCGACGATGCTGCTCAGTTCCTGGCTGATTGAGGTGCTCGGTCAACGCATCACTTTTATCGCAACCATGACCATCTTCGGCACAGGTGCCTTCATGAGCGCCACAGCGCCGAATATCGACCTACTCATCCTGGGCCGCGTGCTGCAGGGGTTCGCAACCGGTATCGGACAGCCGCTCGCCATGTTCAGCATCTTCAGCGTCTTTCCACCGGACCGGCGCGGTACCGCGATGGGTATCTATGGTCTCGGCAGCGTATTGGCCCCGACCTTTGGTCCAATACTCGGCGGAATCGCTATCGACACAATCAGCTGGCGCTACCTGTTTTATCTCCCCCTGCCCTTCTGCTTTCCCGCGCTTTTGCTTGGGCTCATCTTCATGCCCGGCAAAAAACTGGCAAAGCAGTTGCCGCCATTCGATTGGATCGGGCTCGGGCTCGTTTTCTTCATCCTGTTCAACGTGCTCAGCGGTCTCGCCAATGGCCCCCGCTGGAGTTGGGATTCCAATGCCGTCGTCATCCGCCTGACCTGTGGCGCGGTTGGCGTGGTCGTCTTCATTTTCTGGGAACTCCGCGCGACCTATCCCCTGCTCGACCTGAGCCTTTTCAAGGACAAGCAATTCAGCCTGATCATGATTGCCGGTTTCGTGTTCGGCGGCGGCCTTTACGCGTCCGGCTACTTCATCCCGGTCTTCGTACAGACCATCCAAGACTACAGCGCCACGCGCGCCGGGCTGCTTTTGGCCCCCGGCGGTTTGGTCATGATGTTGTTTTTCCCACTCGCGGGCCGCATCACCGACTCGATCCCAGCGCACATTCCCATCGCCGCAGGTCTGCTGATCTTCGCCATCGGTTTCTTTCTGATCGAAGCGGTCGATGTAAATACGACCTTCTGGGCGCTGGTCGCCTATACGGCGATCAACCGGGTCGGCCTCAGCCTGGCAATCCCGTCGCTGAGTGTCGCCGCCCTGCGGGCCGTGCCGCCCGACAAGCTCGCGCGCGGCGCCTCCAGCGCGACCTTCTTCCGCAATCTCGGGGGCGGTTTCGGCATCACTTTGCTGACCGCATTTTTCCAGCACCGCACCCGCTTCCACGGTGAGGCCTTCACGGCAACGCAAACGTCGGACAACCAGACGACCCAACAACTTCTAGGGGGCGTAGAGCGACTGCTCGCCGAGTCCGGCTTGCCGGACACCAGCCAATCGGCCGGCGCACTGAACTATCTCGCGGAAGTCGTGCTTGCCCAGGCCAGCACGTTGGGTTTCAAAGACACCTTCCTCGCTATCGCTGTGGTCGCCCTGCTTGCCGTCGGCCCTGCATGGCTGATCGGCCGCGCGGAGTCCAAGCGCTAAAAACCTTCGTCGGGGCGTTCTCGCGGTCCCGTCGGGCTTCAGCGCTGGCTGCGGTTGAGTTCATTATGACGGCGTTGAATCGCAGCCGGCCAGCGCGATTTGATAAAGGCCAGAACGGCCCAGATTTCGGTATCGCTTAATATCTCATCGAACGCCGTCATATCGGTCTTGTAGTCCGGACCGGCAACGGCAGCGGTGCCGTATTTTGTGACCTGAAACAGATGCGCGTCGGGATGATGCCAAGTGTGACCGGTCTCGTCATGCGGCGGTGCCGGCAAACGCCCGTCCGCGCGGCGTTGACGCCAATTCGGCTGACCTTCCAGGTTCACGCCATGACAGGACGCACATTGATCCGCGTAAACCGCCTTTCCCTGCGCGACAAGCGCCGCATCGGACGCATCCGCAAATGCAGGGCCGGTCTTCTGCCAATAGACCGCGGCAATGGCTGCAATTGCGGCCCCGGCCGCGAGAACGAAAAAGGCGTACTTCCACATGAATCGGCCCTCCCAGCGCGTTGTCTGCCGCTTCAAGGGGCTGGAAGGTCAAGACAAAATCGTCGCACGCCCTACCCGAAACGGTATTCGCGCGCTATTTTGCCGCGCTTCGTACAAGTAAACGATTGGAGACCGGCGCATGAGTGATGCCGCGACACAACCCCTGCCGCTCGACGGTATTCGGGTCGTGGAATTCTGTCAGACCATCATGGGACCGAGCGCCGGACTAATCCTGGCCGACCTGGGCGCGGACGTGATCAAGGTCGAACCCGCACCCGACGGCGACAAGACCCGCCGCTTGCACGGTTTCGCCGCCGGCTTTTTCGGCGGATTCAACCGCAACAAGCGCGGTTTCGCCGCCGATTTGAAAAGCGATGAAGGCCGCGCCGCGGTCCATAAACTGCTTCAGACGGCGGACGTGGTCATCGAGAACTACGCGCCGGGCACGGTGGAGAAGCTGGGTTGCGGCTACGAAGACTGCAAACGTCTCAACCCGCGGATCATCTTCTGCGCCCTAAAGGGGTTCCTGAGCGGCCCCTATGAGAACCGGCTGGCGTTGGACGAGGTCGTGCAATACATGGCGGGACTGGCCTATATGACGGGCCCGCCGGGTCGGCCGCTGCGCGCCGGCGCATCCGTCGTCGACATCATGGGCGGGACCTATGCGGTCCTGGGCATCATGGCGGCACTGCGCGACCGGGACCGCACCGGCGAGGGCCAGCTCGTGAAGAGTGCCCTGTTCGAGTCGACCGCTTTCCTGATGACGCAGCATCTCGTCGGCGGCGCCGTGACCGGCACGGAGCAACCGCCAATGCCGGGCCGGGTCGGTGCCTGGGCAGTGTATGAGACATTCGAAACCAAGGACGAACAACGCATTTTCATCGGCCTGACCAGCGACAACCACTGGCGCCGCTATTGCGAGAAGTTCGAGCGGCCGGACCTGCTCGCCGACCCGAGCTTGAAGACCAACGAAGACCGGGTGAAAGCCCGCGACGTCACACTGCCGATCGTCGCCGAGATCACGAAACGCTATACGCTGGCGGAGATGCTACAGATCTGCGAGGAGATCGAGATCCCCTTCTCGAACGT
>JAPPPC010000574.1 GCA_028817685.1 Rhodospirillaceae bacterium | reverse complement strand
GATTGTTCGTTTCCACCGTCACCCACGCGCTGACTTCAACATCGTGGGTGTTGGACTCCAAATCGAAAAAGGTCAGGGTCGATCCCGCCGGGTTCAGCGTCCCCCCCGGACCGCGAAAATCGAATGACGACGTTATTGCGGATGCGGATGTCGCAAATGCCGCGGTCATAAACGCGCCGGCGATAAAGCCTACCAAATTGGTCTTGAACACAACCTTTCTCCCCTCCAAAGAATGTTGCTAAACGTAAAGCAGCAATCTTCATGCCAAAATTGTGGGTGGAGGGAATAATCGTCCATACATCAAAGGGTTAAGGTTAATGAATTGTAAATTTTTTAACCAAACGATCCTGGAATCGTAAAGTTTTCCGACAATTTCGCAGATAAATTGCCGCTTTCTTGTCCGCTGATCGGCGTTTACGCGGTAATTACAACGCGTTACCGAATAATTCCCGGAATTCGAGCGGTGTAAAGAATATCGACACCTGCGCGGTCGCGCCGCCGAAATGCTTTACAACAGCGGCGCGACCTCGGCGAGGAAGCGGGCGAGTTGGGCCTTCTGGTCGTAGGCGGTGAAGCGGATGATCATGGTTTGCGCGCCGACGTCGCGGAAGGCGCGGATGCGCTCGGCGCAGGTCTCGGGCGCGCCGCAGGCGGTCCAGACCTTGACCTTCCATTCCGGCCAGTCGGAGCTGTAATAGGTGTCGAGAAAGCGCTTGGCTTCGGTATAGGCGGCGGCCGGATCGTCGTTCAGATTGACGTTGAAGTAGATCGAATTCTCCGCCACCTCGCGGCCGTGTCCCGTGGCGGCGGCTTTGATCGCCTGCCAAGTCTCGTCGAACTGCTCCGGCGTGGCGCCGACCGTCATCCAGCCGTCGGCCAGCCGCGCCACCCGGTCGACCTGGCGCGCGCTCGGCCCCGCCTTGGTGTCGGCGAAGACCCAGGGGTTGTTGGCGATCCATATGGGGGGTGTTTGCACGGGCGGCGGGCGCACGGCGATGCCGTTGAAGCGGAAGAAACGGCCGTCGAAGCTGGCCGGATCGTCGGTCCACAGGGTGCGCAGCACCTCGATGCCTTCCTCCATGCGGGCGACCCGCTCGCGCGGATCGATCTGCATGGCGCTGTACTCATTGTCGAAGCCGCCGGCGATATTGCCCTTGGTCGGGCCGCCGCCGATGCAGGCGGTCAGCACCGTGCGGCCGCCGGACAGGCAGTCGAGCGCGCCCCATTGCGCGGCCAGCACGATCGGGTCGCGCAGCGGGAAGCTCGCCATGCAGGCGGTGCCGAGCCGGCTGGTCTTGGTCGCCGTGGCGAGGCCGGACAGCAGGGTGACGCTCTCGAGCCGCGGTTTGGCGAGCAGATTGTCGCCGACCCACAGGCTCTCGAAGACTTGCGAGCCCTCGGCGATACCCGCCAGCTCGAGCAGTTCCGGCACCGTCGTGGCACCGAACACGACGCCTTGGTTGGGCAGCAGCAGGCCGAGCTTCATGGGAATTCCTCATCAAGTCGAAAGACGTCGCACCTTATCGCGGCGGTGGCGCGCTAAACCAGCCCGGACTTCGCTCCAATCGCGGGTGTTCGCGCACCACTCTGTCGCCCCGGCCTTCGAGCCGGGACCCAGCCGTGAAACGTCGCGCGGTGCATCCTTTGTCCACCGGCGTCGCAAACTGGGTTCCGGATTAAATCCGGGACGACAGGTGAGCGAATGAATCCGGTTTGATTTAAAAAATGGAGGCGATTGGTTCCCCGAACTAAACCAGCCCCGACTTCTCCTGGATCGGCGGATGCGCTTTGACCGCCTCCTCGTCGACCTCCGCGCCCCAGCCGGGGCCGGGCAGCAGGCCCATATGGCCGTTTTCGATGACGGGCTTCACGGTCAGCAGATCATAGGCCCAGGGCACCTGGTCGACATCGATCTCCATCACCCGGAAGTTCGGCAGGACGCCGCAATAGGCAGCCGTGATGAGCGAGCCGATCGGGCCGCTGTAATTGTGCGTCGCGACATTGACCTCGAACGCGTCGCACAGGGCCGCCATGCGCAGCGCCTCCAATATGCCGTTATACATGACGTCGATGATGACCACGTCGGCCGCCCGGTGGTCGAGGAAGGGGCGTAGCTGGCGCAGGCCGGTCAGGGTCTCGCAGGAGGCGATCGGCGTGGTCGTGCCGCGGCGCAGATCGGCGACCGCGGTGGCGTCGAAATTGTCGACCTCCAGCCATTCCAGATCGAGCGGCTCCAGCGCGCGCGCCATGCGCAGGAACCCCTCGGTGCGGAAGTTGAAGTTGGTGTCGAGATGCAGCCCGACGCCCGCGCCCGCGCCGTCGCGGAAGGCCTGCATCTGGTCGACCGCCGCCCGGGTCGCTGCGCGCACCGGGTTGCGGTCCGCGTCGCCATTGCCGCCGACCCAGCCCGGCCCATAGAGATAGGGCGTGTCGCGATCGAACATGATGAGGTTGCATTTCAGCGCGTGGTAGCCGGCGTCGCGCACCCGCGCGCCCAGGCGCGTGATGTCGTCGAGCGAGCGGATCGGATCGACACAAAGGGTCTCGTGGTTGGTGACGTGATAGCTGCCGCAATGCGACCAGTAGAGCCGGATCGGGTCGCGCAGCGCGCCGCCCAGCATCTCATGCACCGAGATGCCCAGCGCCTTCGCCTTGATGTCGACCAGCGCGTTCTCCAGCGGCCCGATGGCGCGCGCCGCGGCGCCGATCGACACGCCCCAGCTGCGCCGCCGCAACTCCTCGATGGCGGGCTGCACCTGGCGCGGGTCCTTGCCGACCAGATGCCGGCCCATATGCTCGACCAGCGGTGCGATCGCCCCGCCCACATTGCCCTGGCTGAAATCGGCCCAGCCGGTGAGGCCCTCGTCCGTGCTCACCTTCACGAAGTTGAAGTTCCGCCAGCCCGCGCCGGCGACCAGGATCTCGACCCCCGTGACCTTCATGCTCACTCTCCCTCAAAATCCCAAAAGACCGCCGCTTGCGCCGCCGCCCGCCAGTTGGCTTAATCCTGGCAGATCACGCGCCCCAGCAACAGACTGGAAACCATCGCCATGACCGCACCGTCAGAGACCGGCAAAGCGCAGCTCACCCCG
>JAPPPC010000147.1 GCA_028817685.1 Rhodospirillaceae bacterium | reverse complement strand
GAATTGGTGCCGGTGCTGATCTCCGGCTGGATGCGGACGGCTTTTACGTGGCGATCCTCTCCTCCTCCGGCAAGGTCGAAGAGTTGGCAGCAGAGTTGGGTGGCGTCGGCGTCACCGGATCGAATCAGTCGAATGACGATCTGCAAAGGCTGGTCGACGCGGCGATGGACAAATGGGGCCGCATCGACGTGCTGGTGAACAGCGCCGGGCACGGCCCCCGCGCGCCCGTGCTCGAGCTGAGCGACGAGGACTGGCACCAAGGCATGGAAGTCTACTTTCTGTGCGCGGTGCGGCCGACACGGTTGGTGACGCCGATCATGCAACAGCAGAAATCCGGATCGATCATCAATATTTCGACTTTCGCGGCGTTTGAACCGGATCCGGTCTTCCCGACTTCCGGTGTCTTCCGGGCTGGCTTGGCCGCTTATGCCAAGCTGTTCTCGGATAAATACGCCGCCGACAATATTCGAATGAACAATGTGCTGCCGGGCTTCATCGACAGCCTGCCGGAAAAGGCCGAGTTCAAGGAACGTATTCCGATGGATCGCTACGGCAAGACGGATGAAATCGCCGCCACCATCGCGTTCCTCGCATCCGAAGGCGGCGGCTATATCACCGGTCAGAACATCCGCGTCGATGGCGGTATCACGCGCTCGGTCTGACGCGTCACCGGCGCAGGAGATGACACGATGACCCAATCCGGTCTCCCCTATTTCAGCGAGGCCAAGATCGCCGAAGTCCTCGAATGGGAACCTTTGATCGACACTATCGAGGCGGCCATGGCCTCTTTCTCGGCCGGCGAAGTCGCGCAGCCGGTCCGCCAGATGGTGCCGGTACCGGGCCATGACGCGATCATCGCGGCGATGCCGGCAGTCGGCGAAGCGATGGCGGTCAAGGTGGTGACCCTCTATCACGACAATGCGGGCACCGACCTGCCGACCCATCAAGCCGTTATCCTGGTCTTCGACAAGACCAACGGTTCGCCACTGGCGACGCTCGATGGGCGGCTCATCACGGAGATGCGGACGGCCGCGGGGTCCGCCGCGGCGGCCCGCAAATGCGCGGTCTCCGAACCGGAGATCGTCACCATCATGGGCAACGGCGTGCAGGCGCGCGCGCATGTCGAGGCGCTCGCCGCGGTCCGATCCTGGCGGGAGCTGCGCTTATGGTCGCGCAATCCCGATACCGGCGCTGCGGTGGCCGACGAACTCGGCGCAACCTTCCTTGCCGACGCCGAGCAAGCGATACGAGATGCTGACATCGTCGCTTGCACAACGTCGGCGACCGAACCGATCCTCAGCGGCGGCTGGCTCAAACCCGGTGCCTTTGTCGCGTCGGTCGGTTGGAACGGCGCGGAGGGGTGTGAATTGGACGATGCCGCCATGGCCAACTGCGTGTTGGTCGAATCGGTTGACGCGGCGCGTGACCAGGCGGGCGATATCCGCGCCTCGGGATGCGATATCTTCGCAGAAGTCGGTGAAATCTACGCGGGGACCAAGACGGTCCCGGCAGGGGCCACGGTGATCTACGATTCCATCGGTATCGCAATCATGGATGTCGCCGCAGCGAAACTCGCCTACGACCTGCTGACCGCAGGGGAATAAACCGAACAAGGAAATAGAGAAGCATGCCAGGACCGTTCGACGGAATTCGTGTGGTGGACATGACGACGGTGTTTGTCGGCCCCTATTCCAGCCAATTGCTGGGCGACATGGGGGCGGAAGTGATCAAGGTCGAAGCGCCGGACGGCGACCTGACCCGCGGCAGCGGGCCGGCACAGAATCCCGGCATGGCGGCCAGTTTTCTGCAGCTGAACCGCAACAAACGAGCTATCGCGTTGAACCTGAAGACGGAAGGCGGTGCGGAAGCGTTCCGGGCCTTGCTGCGCGAAACCGATTTGTTTGTCCACAACATGCGCCCTGAACCGCTCGAGCGGCTCGGCTTCGATTACGACCACGTGCGCGAGATCAACCCGAACATAATCTATTGCAACATCTGGGGCTTCGGACGCGAGGGCCGCTATGCGGGGCAAGCCGCCTATGACGATGTCATCCAAGGCGCATCCGGCTTCGTTGCCCTGGAAGGGTTCGGCGGCAAGGAGGCGCGCTACGTACCGTCCCTGATTGCCGACAAAACAACCGGCCTGTTCGCCGCCTACGCCATGTCGGCGGCGCTTTACCACAAGCTCGCCACCGGCGAAGGGCAAGAGATCGAGGTGCCCATGTTCGAGAGCATGGTCAGTTTCATCTTTCCGGAGCATCTCTGCGGCGAGAGCTTTTTACCGCCGATCGGCCCGCCAGGATCGATCCGGCACGCCAAACCCATGCGTTGGCCCTACAAGACCAAGGACGGCCATATCTGCGCCTTGCCCGGCAGCGACAAGCACTGGCGCGGCTTCCTGAAAGCGATCGATCGCGAAGATCTGTGGGAAAATCCAATCTTGAAAGACCGAAAATCCCGCACGGCGAAGATCGATGCGGTCAACGCGCTGATCGGCGAGTTGATGCTGGAGCGCACCACCGCGGAATGGACCAAACTTCTGGCGGAGGCGGGCGTTCCCTGCATGCCGATTTCGAGCCTGGAGGAGGTTGTCGCGGACGGCCATCTCGCCGATGTCGGGTTCTGGCAAGAGATGGATCATCCCTCCGAGGGGCGGGTCCGCCTGATGAAGCCACCCTACAGTCTCAGCAAGTCGCCGCCCACGATCCGACGCGATCCGCCGCGTTTCGGCGAGCACACCAGCGCCATCCTCGCGGAGCATGGCTATGATGCGGACGAAATCGCGCGGCTCCTCAATGAAGGCGCAGTCCTAGACGGAATGGAGTGATTCCATGAACAAGAAAGTCACCGTCGACCTGTCGACCGAGTTGGCGGAGGGCTTCGTGCTGCCACCCGCCGGCATTCCGACCGAGGTTCTGCAGCAAACAGTCATTCCGGAAACGGGCGCTGGCTTTCACCCGCGCCATACCATGGATCGGGCCGACGACGTGCTGCTGCCGATCATCACCTCGGCCTATCTCGCCTGCGGCCTGCATTCCGGCGACCCGCTGGTGCTGCGTCGGCTGATCCCGACACTCCTGGAAAACGAAATCCAGATCGGTGCGCACCCGTCCTATCCCGGTCTCTTCAATTTCGGGCAGGATCGTATCGAGATGAGCCAGGAAGAACTGGTCAGCGTCTTCCTATACCAATTCGGCGCGCTCGACGGTGTGCTGCGCGAATTCGGCCAGCGCATCCGTACGGTCAAATGCCATGGCACACTGTATTTCGACGTCACGGAAAAAGAGTGGGCCTGTGCGGCGATGATTCAAGCGATCCGCGCCTTCGATCCGGAAATCATCGTCGTCGCGCCCGCCGTATCGGGGACCCTCGACCAGGTGAAGGCTTCCGGTCTGCGGGTCACGGCGGAATGCTACGTCGACCGCCGCTACGGCGCGAACGGCCGCATCGTCGACCGCAGCCATCCGCGCGCAACGCTGGAAAGTGCCGAGAAAGCGGTCGCTCAAGTCCTCGGCGTTGTACGCGATGGAATGGTCGAAACGGTAGACGGTATAACGACCCCAATGACCGCCGACACCTTCTGCCTGCACAGCGACACACCCGGTGCTGACGCAATGGGAAAGGCGGTCGCCACTGCACTGAATGGCGAGGGAATTGAGATCAAACCGACGACAGGACTTTTTTGAAACTGTCCAGGAGGATCGTATGGCCTACGATTTCGAATTTCTGACCGTCGAAACCAGCGGCCGCGTCGCGACCGTGACCATCGACAATCCGCCGGCCAATGTCATCACCATGGAACTGCTGAGCGAGTTGAACGCGCTATCGTCGCAGTTGAAAGCCGATACCGGTTTGACTGTCGTCGTCATGCGCAGCGCCGACCCGGAATTCTTCCTCGCCCATTTCGACGTCGCTGCCATCCTCGATCGGCCCACCGGGTTCGAGCCGCAACGCGATGCCCAGTTGAAGCCATTCCACGTGCTGTGCGAGCGCTTCCGCACCATGAACAAAATCATCATCGCCCAGATCGAAGGCCGGGTCGGTGGCGGCGGCAGCGAACTGTCGGCGTCCTTCGACATGCGCTTCGGCGTGCGTGGCAAGACCAAAGTGAACCAGATGGAGGTACCGTTGGGTATCATCCCCGGCGGCACGGGCACGCAGAGGATGCCCCGATTGCTGGGCCGGGGCCGGGCGCTGGAGCTCATCCTGAGCGGTGACGATTTGGATGCGGAGACGGCCGAACGCTGGGGATATCTCAACCGCATCTTCGAGCCGGACGAAATAGGCCTGTTCGTCGACAAGCTCGCGCAGCGGATCGCGTCCTTCTCGCCACAGGCTGTGCGGCAGGCAAAACTGGCGGTCAATCAAGCCGAACGCCCCTGGACGGAAGGTCTTATCGAAGAGGCGTATCTGTTCGAGCAACTGCTCCGGACCGATGAAGCGCGGCGCAATATGCAACGCTTCTTGGATATTGGCGGTCAGACCCGGGAAGGCGAGCTGCGCATGGACAAACTCTGTGCCCAACTTGGTGACCCGAACTGATCGAACTGCATTTCGACCCGTCTATGGACGGCGTCGGTCTGTTTTTGCAGAATACACGGCAATCAGGGAACGAAACGACAGGAGGACTCCGATGAAATCGATCAAAACCTACATCGCCGCCGCATCCGTCGCACTCCTGGCAAGCGGCGTCTCGGCGCAGGCCGGCGACAAAAAGTTCATGTCGGCAGACGAGGTGAAAAAGGCTTTCGCGAAAGGCAGCATCACCTGCGACTGGAAGGCCGGCAAGAAGGGTCGGGATAAGGGTACCGACTTCTATTACAAGGACGCGTCCGCCACATCCGGAAGCGCCGACCGTAATATCGGCAAATCCACGACGATGAAGGGCAAATGGAGTATATCAGGCGATACGCTGTCGCTGCAGTTCGGCGTGGTCGGTGAGCCGCAGAATTACAAGCTGGTCAAGGTCGAAGGCGAGAAGAAGTCCTACACCGCCTATCTGAACGGCAAGAAAAAGAAGATGACGTTCAAGTGCAAATAACGCCCATGGCGATATGAAGTTTGCGGAAGGGCGCGGCATTCGCCGCGCCCTTTTGCTATGGTGAGCCGAACTGGAACAAAAGCTTAACGCCATGCTGACTGTCGAAGAAAACGAACTGTTGACTCTGTCCGGCGCCGACACGCCGATGGGCCAGTACTTCCGCCGGGTCTGGCAACCGGTCGCATTGCCGGAGGAGTTACCCGAACCGGATGGCGCGCCGGTTCGCGTGACCGTGCTTGGCGAGGAATTGGTGGCGTTCCGCGACAGCGACGGCGTGGTGGGCCTGATCGATCGCTACTGTCCGCATCGCGGTGCTGACCTGTATTACGGCCGCAACGAGGAATGCGGTCTGCGCTGCGTCTATCATGGCTGGAAATTCGACCGCGAAGGCAAGGCCGCAGACCTTCCCAACGTCCCGCCCGGTGTGCGCATGCACGATATGATGCAGGTCAAGGCCTATCCGACACGCGAGTATGGCGATTTCGTTTGGGCCTATCTGGGCCCGCAGACCGACGAGCTGCCGGAAATCCCGCAGCTCGAGTTCGGGCTGGTCTCCGACAGCAAGCGCTACGTCATGAAGCAGCGGATCGAATGCAATTGGGTGCAGATCATGGAAGGTGATCTCGACACCTCGCATTTTTCGTTCCTGCACATGCCCGCACCTAGTCTCCAAACGACCGAAAACCGCGACGCCAACTCGCCGAACCGGCACCTGGAATGGATGCGCCGCGATGGGCGGCCGAAATTCGATTTGCTGGACCATGATGTCGGGTTCGTCGCCGGCGGCGCGCGGGCGACCGACGACGAGGGCGAACTCTATTGGCGCATGACCCAGTTCATGCTGCCCTCGCACGGCACCGGCCCGGCGACCGTGCCGGGCGAGACCTATTACGGCTTCACCCTGGTGCCGACCACCGATAACGGCTGCTGGATGTATTGCTACGCCTGGAACCCGGAACGCGACTTGCATGACGCGGAACTGGCGAAAATCAAGGAAGGCCACGGCATCTTCGCTGAAGTCGGTGCCGACTACATGCCGGTGCGCAACCGGTCAAACGATTACGATATCGACCGCGAAGTCCAGAAACACCAAACCTACACTGGCGTGAAGGGCACCGCCGAGCAGGACATCATGATCCAGCAAAGCCAAGGCTGGATCGCCGACCGTACGCGGGAGAATTTGACGGCGACGGACGCCGCCGTCGTGCATTTCCGCCGGCTGATTATCGGTCAGGCGAAAGCGCTGGCGGAAAAGGGCGAGGAACCGGCTGCGGCCCGTAATGCTGCAGCCTTCTGCACGAGACCTGGCGCCTGGGTTGCGACCAGCGATAAGGAACTGGAAGCGGTTCTGACCGAACGGTTCGGCCATCCAAGGGGCCGGGTGACGGGGTAGACGAAAAGAACCCCATATTGTGTCGTCCCGGACTTGATCCGGGACCCAGCCCAGTGCACGCGAGCGGCCTGCCTTAAATCAACCGGAACGCAGCTGGATCCCGCATCAAGTGCAGGATGACAGCTGATACGGGTGCCGCGAAAGGTGCGAATAGTTTCTTTCGAGGCAAGTTCCCCTATATCTTCGCCCAGGCCCCTTCCATGAAACGGGTCATCGTCTCGGTGTTCTCCGTCAGATCCGCCGTATTGACGCTGACGATGATCTCGTCCAATCCCGCGTCGCGGTAGGCGTTGATCGTTTCCGCCATGTCGTCATCGCTGCCGCGCAGGATGGTGCGATCCGCGACCGACGGGTCCGGGTCCTTCTTACCGGAGTAGTCGAGCGGCAGGGTGATCGAATGGCGCAGTCCGGACGCGTCGCGGCCAGCTTCTTCCGTCAGCCGGACGATTTCCGCCACGCCCGCCGCGACCTGGTTCGGTGATTGCCGCAAGGTGTGCCAACCATCGCCGAACCGGGCGATGCGCCGGAACGCCGCCTTGCTGTAGCCGCCCACCAGGATCGGCGGATAGGGCTGCTGCTTCGGTTTGGGCGAAAAACGCTGCCCGCTGTAGCGATAGAAGTCACCGGCATAGTTCGGAATATCCTGCGTCCACAGGGCCTGCAGCGCACCGAGGAAATCATCCGTCCGCTTGCCGCGCGTCTTGAAATCGACGCCGAGATTCTCGAACTCGTCCTCGGTCATCGCGACACCGATACCCATATCGACCCGGCCGCCGGACAGTTGGTCCAAGGTCGCGATCATCTTGCCGAGCCGGGGCGGATCGTGCCACGGCAGCACCAGGACCGACGTGCCCAGCCGGATCGCTTCCGTCGCCTGCCCGATCGCGATCAGGACCGTCAGCGCGTCGTAATAAGGCCGGTCGTGCAGCCGGTCCGCCACGTAGGATGCGTGGAACAGATGTTCGCGCACCCAGACACTGCCGTAGCCCAGCGCTTCGGCTTTAACGGCGATACCGATCAGTTCTTGTGGGTCGTCGCCGCCCCAGTTATTCGGTATTCCCCAGCCCGCTTTCATTCCTACCTCCCCTTCATTCCTCTTCCACTCGCCCCTTCATATCGTAACCGGCGAGCGCCTTGTCCACGAGCGCCTCGCTCGTTTCAAAATCGTAGTTCCACATGAAGCGGTTTTTCACGATGAAGGGCGCGCCGGCGTAGAACTTTTCGTACTGGGCGTGGCGGCTGGCGAATTCGGAACCGACCGCGTCCCAGGCCAACTTGAGCAGCTTCACCCGCTCCTCTGCCGGCCAGTCCGGCGACTGCACGTAGCGGCGGATGTCGTCGCCCGCCTCCGGCGAATCGAAATCCTTCACGTTGGACGGCAGCTGGATCATGCCGCCGCCGGTCAATTCGCGCAGTACTTCGAGAATCTCCGGATAAAGCCGCGACTGCAGCACCATCGCCGCATAGTGGGTCTGCGGATGGGGCACGTAGACGCCGTTCTCGTTCGGTTGCGCCTTGGCGATCTGGCCATCGAGCAGCCCCTCATACATGGCCGCCTGCACCGCGATGTCGGCGATCTGACCCTGCACCGGCGGCATCTTGTTGATGCCGTTCATCTGGGTGATGCGCTGGGCCAACCCGGTCAGGAAGCGGAGCTTGGTGACAAATCGGATCTGCGCCTGATTGTTGCCCAATATATGCGCCGGCGTCTCAAACCATTGCGCACCGCAAATGCCCAAATTCTTGTAAACGAAAACATGCTCCCACGGCACGAAGACGTTGTCGTAGACGACCAGTGAATCCGTCTCGTCGAAGCGTGTTGCCAGCGGGTAGTCGTACATGCTTGACGCCGCGCGGGCGTAGGAGCGGCGCGAATGGATTTTCACCCCTGGCGCATTGCACGGCACGATCAGCGAGATGGCGTGGTTCTCGTCGCCCGGCCGCATCGGATGGATCGTGCTCTGGTGGACATAGTCGGAGAACACCGACCCGGTGCCGAGCATCTGTGCACCCTTGATCACGATGCCGTCGTCACGCTCCTTGACGACGCCGCAATACAGGTCGGGCGGCTCCTGCTGATGTGCCGGCTTGGAGCGGTCGATCTGCGGTGGCACGATCGTGTAGGTGATATACACGTCATTGTCGCGCAGGAACTCATAGATTTTGACCGCATTCTCAGCGAAATGCTCATTGCCATCGCGCGCCAGGACTTGCGGTGCCGCCGCGAACCCGGCGAAGAAGCCGGCGACATGGTCCGGTGTGCGCCCCATGAAACCAAGGCTCTCTTCCGACCAGCGCTCGATCGCCGCCCTGCGCTCAGTCAGCGCCTCGACAGAGTCCGGCAGCTGCCAGATGCGGTTGACCGGCGCGCCCGAGGTCGGCGAGGTGTAGGTCATCAGCTCGGCATTCGCCGGATCGCTGGCGATATAGAACAGGCGCGCGATTGTCTTGGCCGTTTCGGCGAACGCAGGATGGGACGTGACATCTCTCACCTCTTCCTCATCTATGAAGACCCTCCGGCCGTCATTGCGCAACGCGTCGAGATACTGCGCGCCGGTACGCAGACCACCTGGAAACCGGTCGTCTTTCAAGGGCGCTCCCTTCGATTGGAGCTTTGATGAGATCGCCATGATTTCCCTTTCCTGCGGGTGGGTGATGCCGGTACGGCGGGTTTGGCAATGAGGGGCCGATGGCTATAGTAGCAGCCAACAACAGCGACAGGGACTCCGGCAATCCATGGCCAGCACCGATAATTCAACGCTCGACCCAAGGGCATTTCGAGACGCGGTCGGCTGTTTTGCCACCGGCGTGATGGTCATGACCTGCAAGGGCGGTGCGGAAGGATTGATCGGCGTGACGATGAATTCCTTCTCTTCGGTGTCGCTCGATCCGCCATTGGTCTCTTTCTGCATCGCGGAATCACTGACGGAATTCGAAACTCTGCTGGAAACTGAGAATTTCGCGTTGAACATGCTGCGCGAGGATCAGCAGGAATTGTCGAACCAGTTCGCCAAGACCGGGCCAGATAAATGGAAGGGCGTGTCCTACCGCGAAGCATCCAACGCCGCCCCCATCATCGAGCCCAATCACGGCGTTTTGCTGTGTACGAAACATGCCCAATATGAATGCGGCGACCACTACATCGTCGTCGCCCGTGTCGATGAGCTGGTCAATGGCGGCGACGAACCGCCACTGATTTTCTACCGCGGGAAGTACCGCCAGCTTTCGTAAGGTCTACTCGCCGTCCACCGGTGCGTAATAGTGAAGTTCGAAGAGCATACAGCCGCCCTCTGATTTGAACGGCCCGTGATACGCCCCTGGTGGCCGGCAGGCGTAGGTCGGGGCGTCGAACGGCTCGCCGCCATTGCCCTTCGCGTCATTGCCTACGGTCAGGGTACCCTGAACCAGATAGACCTCTTCCCAGTGGTCATGCACGAACGGCTCCGTCGAAAAGGCGCCCGGGTCGAATCGCAACAGGCGCGATCGGCTTCCAGTCTTGTTCGTTTCGTCCAGGTCCGAGGTCAGGACCTTTTGCTTGATGCCCTCGGGATAGCCGGGTGGCACTTCCCAGCCTTCATCCATGTTCAGAGCGGTGAATTCGATATGCGGTTTTGGCATCGTGTTGTCCCTATCCGATGTTCGGCAAATTGGTCATGTCGTAGGCATGGGTGATCTTTCGGTCCAACACCGGGTCTTCCAGCTCAAGTTCGAAGCGCGGCGCGCCTTGAATGCCGCCGATGACCGGCAAGGTGCCGCCAAACATCGCCTGGCCTGTCTTGAGCGGTGCGACATCGTCGGCATATTGCGCGGCGAGATCGATCGGGTCGATCATCGAGGCGACGGTTCCCTCCTGGTAGAGGATCCGTTCACCGGATTCGACCCTGAAGGACCGCAAGATCAACTCGTCCCAATGCGCCCGGACATCGTCATGACGCCAAAGTCGGGGCGCGATCGGTTTCGGACAGCATTGCTTGGAGACGGTAACGTTATAGGCCTCGACTTCGCGGTCGGTATGGTCAGATCCCAGCCCGACCCAAAATCCGTCATCGCGCTTCAGCAGAAAATACTCGGCCTCGCCGCTGCTGCCCGTACCAACGGTCTGTATGGTCGACGCCGTCGTCAGCAAATTGGCGCCGACCCGGTAGAAACAAGGAGTCGAAACCGGTCGCGCAACACCGAGCGCTTCAAGCTCGACGATATGTTCTTCCAGCTTGGCCTTATCCCGGCCTGTCCAGCCGCCAATGATCAGGTCGATGATCGCAACCGGTTCCGTCCAGCGCATGTCGTCGGAAAGAAACGTCAATTCCACCATATGGGTCATGTCAGGCCTTCCACAGGTCGGCGTACTGCGTCGCCACGACCTTCTCATACGCGACCGGGCCGTCGAGCCAGCCGAGGTCGGTCATGAATTCGTTCATGCCCAACACGAATTCCTCGGAGATCGACGCATCGTAATAGGGTAAATCCCGTTCAACGACATCGGCGATCATCTTGGCATCGTCCGCCGGGAAGAGTTTCTCGCCGACCTTCGTCACCAGGGAGAGATCTTCCTTGATCGCCTTCTGCGTCTTCACGATGGCCCGCACCGCGGCAGCGGCCGCTTCGGGATCCCGTTCAATGAACGCGTCGCTGCCGATCAGGGCCGGACAGGTGTAGTTGAACGCTTTCGTCGGCTCGTCGCCCCGGCGGATATCGACCAGGACCTTGCCGGCACCGGCCCGCACCGCCGTTTCCGCCCCCATACCGTTCGCCCAAAAGGCGTCGACATCGCCCTTGGCAAGCGAATTCGCCGCGGCGACGCCGAAGGAGACGCCCGGTTTGATCTCGCCCGGAGCCGGCGCAACCTTGATCTTGTCGCGTTCCAAATCGAGTCCGGCTTCCGCCAGCATCCGCTTCAGGCCCAGCTCGACGAAGGGCGCGGCCGCGATATAGAGCCCCTTCACCGCATCGATATCGCCGCGTTCGCAGTCCAAATCCGTGCGGACCACCAGCAGCCAATACATGCCCTGCGCCAGGGTCGCCATGAGCTTCGCGCCCTCCCAATTCGGATAGGCGGCCAGCGCACTATGGGCCGAGCCGGCAACCAGATCGAATTCGCCGTCGCGCATCAGTTCGCAGCATTTGTTCACCGGGAAATAATGCACCAGCTCCATATCGAGGCCTTCTTCCTTGAAGAAGCCCAGCTCCACGGCGGCGACCGCCGGGAAATAGGAATTGGAAATCAGATCGGGTACGGCAATTTTCATTCAGTTTCTCCCCCGGCTTTTTCAGCCTATATCTTGCCCAACGCCCGCAAAATACGCGTCGGCGTTAGCGGTGTTTCGCTCAGAGTAACATCGAACGGCGCCAGCGCATCATTGACGGCGTTCAGGATCGCGCCAAACGCGCCGGTCGTGCCCGCCTCACCGGCGCCCTTGGCTCCCAATTCCGAGGTTCCCGTCGGGGTCTCCAAGTGCTCGACTTCGATATCCGGCATCTCCACCGCCATGGGGACCAAATAGTCGGCCATGGTTCCGTTGCACAGCGCGCCCGCACCGTCATAGACGAATTCCTCGTACAGCGCGCCGCCGATTCCCTGCACCACGCCGCCACGGACCTGTTCGGCGACGAGCATCGGATTGAGCAGCCGACCGCAATCATGCACCACCAGATAGCGATGAAACGCAATCAGCCCGGTGTCGATGTCGACCTCAACGATCGCGACATGAAGACCATTGGCCGGCAGGAACATCCGGCCGCGGCTGGCGTAGCGGGCGGTGACCGTCAGGTCGGCATCGACGTCGTCCGGTATCATGTAGGGTTTGAAGTGGCCGACCGCGGCGACCTCATCCAAGGTCATATGCGCGGCGCCGCTTTCCGCATCGACGATCTCGCCGTCGCGAATGTCGAGCGAGTCTGCGGCTTTCTGCAGCAGCACACCGGCGATGTTGAGGATGTTGCCACGCAATTCACGGCCTGCCCTTAGCGCGGCCTCACCGCCGAGCGCCGCGCCACGCGAGCCCCAAGATCCTCCGCCGACCGGGCACAGCTCGCTGTCGCCGCTGTTCACCTTCACATCACTCACGGGCACGCCGACGACACCGGCGACCACCTGTTGGATACCGCTATCGATCCCCTGTCCCTGATCCGTCGCACCGGTGTAGCAGCGAATGCCACCGGAGGCGTCGCGCCGGAGCCAACAGGGTTCCTGGGCG
>JAPPPC010000288.1 GCA_028817685.1 Rhodospirillaceae bacterium | reverse complement strand
GAAATCGAGGTCGGCGACCAGCGCCGTCGGGTTCGACGGATAGTTCAGCACCAGAGCGATCGGTTTCGGCACCGAATGGATCACCGCGCGCTCCAGCGCCGCGATGAGATCGCCATTCGGCGTTACCGGAATATGGCGCGCCGAGCCGCCGGCGATAATGAAACCGAACTGATGGATCGGATAGGACGGGTTGGGCACCAGCAGGATATCGCCCGGACTGGTGATCGCCTGCGCCAGATTGGCGAGCCCTTCCTTCGAGCCCAGGGTGACGATCGCCTCGCGCTCCGGATCGATCTCGACGCCGAATCGGCGGTCGTAATATCCCGCCAGCGCCTTGCGCAGACCCGGGATACCGCGCGAATTGGAATAGCGGTGGACCCGCGGGTTCTGGGTCGTCTCGACGAGCTTTTCGATGATATGCGGCGGCGGCGGCATGTCCGGGTTGCCCATACCTAGGTCGATGATGTCCGCACCCGCCGCACGCGCCTTCGCCTTCATGTCGTTGACTTCGGCGAAAACATAGGGCGGAAGGCGTTTAACTTTATAGAATTCTTCGTTCATCGATTTGTCATGGTCTGGTTGCGATCGGACCGGCGCATTCCCGGCGTCGGCGACTATGTAGCCTTCCCATCCGTCTAAGTCGACCGCTTCTTGCATTTTCTGATGTTTTCCAATCGATAAGCATGGGTTCCTCCAAGCATGTCCGCGCGACAGCGGGACGGGTTTGCGTTAGAAACTACCGGCACATCTACAATGGCATTATGGCGAGTCGATGACCGATCCGGCGCCCCATGAGGACCCCAACCGCGCTTTGGCGGAGGCCAGAGAAATGCAGGCCGCCGGCAAGCTGGAGGATGCGGAACGTCTCTATCGCCGCGCGACGGCGCTCGCTCCGGAAAACGCGGAAATCCTCTTCGCCTACGCCGCCTTCCAACGTGAATGCGGCGACGCGGCACAGGCGGCGACCCTATTAGAACGCGTCGTCGCGATGGTTCCGGATGCCGTAAATGGCTGGCTGGAACTCACCCGCGCGCGGCACGATCTCGCGCAATGGGATGCCTGCGTCGCCGCTGCCGCGCGGACGCTCGCTCTCGATGCGTCGTGTCTCGAAGCGGAGCTGATGCGCGCCGTGGCTCTTTTCGCGCAGCATAAACATGACGCGGCGGCGCAATCGATCGAGCGGGTAGCCGAGAAACTTCCCGATGACGCGGGCGTCCAGCTCTTCCACGCTCGATGCCTCATGGCGCAAAAACACTATGAGGAAGCCCGCGTCCCGGCGCAGCGGGCGGCGCGATTGGCACCCGACACCGCCGACGCCCACTATCTGCTCGGCGCGTCCCTCAAGAGGACAGGACAGAACGAAGCGGCAGAAGCCGCCCTGCGCGAATGCTTGACGACCGCACCGGCGCATAGCGACGCGCTGAACGACCTGGCCGATATCTACATCGCGCGCGGCGACACCCAGGCTGCCCTGGACAGTCTGCGACAGTCCCATGCTGCACAGCCCTACAATCTCGACGCCGTTTCCGGGCTTTGCTTCTACACGGCCTTCGATCCGCACGCCGATGCCGAAACGCTCTTCGCGATCAACCGCGATTGGAGCCAACGGCTCGTCGCAGATGCAAACTCCACAGGCGTGGCAATGCCGGCGGTCCACAATCCGGGATCCCGTATCCGAGTCGGCTATCTTGCCTACGACCTGTTCGATCACGTGACTTCCTGGTTCATGGAACCGGTCCTCGCCCGCCACGATCGCGACCGCTTCCATGTCACGGGCTATTACGGCAACGAAAATACGGACCAGGTCACCGACCGTCTCGGCACTTACACCGACTCCTGGCAGCCGGTCGCCGCCGACACGATCGCGGAGACGGCCGACCGGGTACGCCGCGACGAAATCGACATTCTGGTTCTAGGTTCCTTTTTCCGCGGCAAAGACCGGCGGGTGCTGGCGCATCGCTGCGCGCCTCTGCAGGTGGGTTATCACAACCGCGTCGCGTCGACCGGTCTCGATACCGCCGACTACATCATCACCGAAGCCGTTTCGGACCCACCCGGACGGGTCGAACAGCACTATACGGAAGCGCTCGTCCGGATCACCAACCACAATGTCTATTTACCGCCGCCGGATGCCCCGTCACCGGCGCCGCCGCCCTGTTTGAAAAACGGATATGTCACTTTCGGCAGTTTCAACAATCTCGCCAAGATCGGCGACAACGTCATCGCCGCCTGGTCGCAAATCCTCAAGCGGGTTCCCCGCGCCCGTCTGCTGCTGCGCAGTTCGATCCATTTCGACAATGCCACGACCCGCACCTATTTCGCGCAGCGTTTCGCAAGCCACGGTGTCGATACCGAGCGATTGGAGTTTCAGGGCCTGAAAGCGCTGCGCAAAGACCATCTGACCGGCATGCGGGAGGTCGACATCACCCTCGATCCATTTCCGTGCAACGGCGGAACGACAAGCTGCGAGGCACTGTGGATGGGGCTGCCGCTGATCTCGATGGAAACCGACAGCTATATGGGCCGGCAAGGCGCGAGCTACCTTGTGAAGCTGGGATTGGATGATTTCATCGCCCGCGATACAAAAGCATATGTTGAAAAAGCGGTTCAACTCGCCGCCGATACGCAACGTGTTAAGGCGCTGCGGGAAACCCTTCGGTCCAAAGTCGAGTCTGAGATTTTCGACTATGACCAGCACATACAGGAACTTGAAACGGCCTATTGCCACATGATCGAGCGGTTTCGGGCCGGAAAACCGCCAATTCCATTCAACGTACGCGATAATTCGGTAACCGAACCAAATAGATAATCAATTTCTTACGATTTTCTGCAAAACAATCCTTAATATAATTTAATTTTCCCACAATATCGAATTAACCATTATTTAATATTGATGTAATACTTATACTATAGTTGTTGCTTAAATCTTTAGTTTGCCTTTTACTTCGCCGAGTTAAAGACAAACAGACTTGGCCGGTGCCCAATGCGTTATCCAACTTTATGTGCAGTCGTTCTTATGACAAGCGGCTGCGCCCTGCCCGTTCCGCTACAGATCGTATCCTGGGCCGCCTCGGGCCTCAGTTACGCAGCAACCGGCAAAAGCATTTCGGATCACG
>JAPPPC010000680.1 GCA_028817685.1 Rhodospirillaceae bacterium | reverse complement strand
GTCGCGGGTCGGCCCGGAAATGGCGGATGACGATGTCGCGGCAGCCCTATCCGGAATCCAGGGCTATCACACGCGCGGCGGCAGCCAACTCGTACCGCCGAAGTTCCGCATCGATAAAGACTTCATCGCCAAATGCCCAAACCTGATCGCGGTGTGCACGGGCGGCGCCGGTTATGACGCGATCACCGTGCCGGACTGTACCGAGGCTGGTATCCTGGTCGCCAACCAGGCAGGCTTGAACGCGGAAGCCGTGACGGAACACGCGCTGGCGATGATGCTCTGCCTGACCAAACAGATCGCGCAGGTCAACATGGCGCTGCGCCGCGATCCGGAACTCGACCGCTTCGCCTTCCGAAACAACGACATCTTCGGCAAGACCCTGGGCATCGTCGGGCTGGGCGAGATCGGCACGCGGGTCGCCGAGGTTTGCAGCACCGCGTTCAAGATGCCGGTGCTGACCACCCATCCACGGCTCACGGCCGAGGAAGCGGCCAAGCGGCATGCCGAGCTGGTGCCTTTCACCGAGCTGCTGGAACGATCCGACTTCGTCCTCGTCGCATGCGGCCTCAACGACGAGACGCGCGGCATGTTCGGCGCGGCCGAGTTCGCGGCGATGAAACCGAACGCCTATTTCATCACCATCGGCCGCGGCGGCATCCATGACGAGGACGCACTGGCGGCGGCACTCAAGGCAGGCGAACTGGCAGGTGCCGGGCTCGATGTCTGGAATCAGGAACCGCCGCCGATCGACCACCCGCTCTTGAAATTCGAGAACGTCCTCGCCTCGCCGCACATCGCCGCCGTGACCGAGGAAAGCGCGCAGAAGGCGATGACCGGCGCGGCCGAACAATGGCGCGACATCCTGGCCGGCAAATATCCCAGCCGCTGCAAGAACCCGGAGGTCTGGCCGCGCTACGCCGAGCGCTTCGAGAAAATTATGGGGTTTGCGCCGGAAGCCCGTTGAGCGAGATCAGAAAAATCGCGACAGCATCTCGAAAATCGAACCATCGTCGCTCGACACCGTTTTATTGTCCCGCGTCGTGTACTGATACAGGGCATACCCTGCGGCGCCGATCATGATCACAATGGTCGGTACCCACGGTCTGGCGACCGGAAAAAATTCACGGTCATCGTCTTCGCGATGAAGCCTGCGTATTTCCAGTAGTTCCTTTGGGTGGTACAGCGACCGCGGACTCCACAGTGCGGTCAGTACGAACGCACCAACGATCGCGAGGAACATATGAATGCAGTAGACGAATGTGTCCGGATCGCCCAACACGCCCGCCGCGACCGCGAATACGGAACAGCACACCAGTACCACTAACGCGAAAAGCTTCAGCGGCGATCCGGTGGCGCCGATGATCCGCGACCACGCTTTTGGCGACGGAGCGGATGGTGTCGGATCGTCCATCTTGCTACCGCGCGAAGTCGCCGCCGAGCTCGTCCTCTATGAAGGCCTGGATGATCTCCTGCATCGAGCCGTCGGCCTGGAAGCCGAGGTCGCGGCCGCGGTTGGCAGCGAACTTCATCGGCCAGCCGGAGACGATGGCACGGATGTCCGCGTCGGGCTTGAAGTCAATGCGGTCGCTGACCGACGGTCCCGCGACCTCGGTCAGTGCGTCGACCATCTCGCGCACCGTATGCGTGATGCCTGGGATCGAGACGGCACGGTGCGGTCCCCATGCCTCAGCCGGCATCTCGGCGGCGCGAATAAACGCATCGACGACCCGGCGCGGCGACAGCAGCCACATCGCCTGATCCTCGGAAACCGGACAGTCGACCCGGTCGCCCTGCAGCGGTTCGCGAATGATCGAGCTGGCGAAGGTCGAGGCCGCTTTGTTCGGCTTACCCGGCCGCACCACCACGGTCGGCAGGCGCAACGCCCGGCCGTCGACGAAACCCTTGCGGCTGTAATCGTTGATCAAGAGCTCGCTCGCCGCCTTCTGCGCCCCATAGGACGTCTGCGGGTTGAGGTGGGTGTCGTCCTGGATCACGTCGGGCACAAGCCCGCCAAACACGGCAACCGAACTGGCGAAGACGACCCTCGGATTGGTGCCGAGCTCGCGGCAGACATCGAGCACCGTGCGCGTGCCGCCGAGATTGACTCGCATACCCAGATCGAAATCCGCCTCCGCCCCGGCGCTGACCACGGCAGCCAGATGGAAAACCGCGTCGGTGTCCGGCGTGATCAGAGCCCGCAGCTGGTCTGGGTCGGTGACGTCGCCTGTCACCGTCTCAAGCCGCGGATCGTCCGGAAAGGGCGGATCCGGCTCGCCGACATCGAAAGCGACGAGACTGTCGAGCGCCCCCTGCCCGCGCCCGAAATCCAAATCGTTTTTTTCCAGCAGTTTCAGCGCCAGACGGCGGCCGATGAACCCGGTGCCGCCGGTGATGACGATCTTCATGTGTTGGCTCCCTTCGCGCTGTGCGCCATGCGTGTACAGGTCCGCCAGGCTTCGATCAATGCCGTCGGATCGGCCTCGCCTTTCCCGGCGATGTCGTAGGCAGTGCCGTGCGCGGCGGTGGTGACCGGAAACGGCAAGCCGCCCAGCACGGTGATGCCGCTGCCGAAGCCCATCAGCTTCATCGCGATCTGGCCCTGGTCGTGATACATGGTGACGACCCCGTCATAAGCGCCTTCCGTGGCGCGCACAAAGACGGTGTCGGAGGGGTACGGGCCTTCGACGGCAGCCCCGTCGGCTGCCGCCTGCGCAACGGCCGGTTCGATCACATCGATCTCTTCGCGCCCGAAATTGCCGCCATCGCCCGCATGCGGGTTGAGCGCCGCCACCGCGAGGCGCGGCCGTTCAAGCCCCGAAGCCCGCAGACTGCGGTCGAGCAGCCCGATGGCCCGCGCGATCCCATCCGTTGTGATGTGATCGGCGACGTCCCGGATCGCCACATGGCTGGTGACCCGCGAGGTCCAGAGTTTCTCCAGCACGTTCAGCTCGCCGACCTCGCCTTCGAATCCGATATGCGATTTCAAGAACTGCATCTCGTCCTCGAAGCCGAGCCCGGCCAGGTGCATCGCCTGTTTGTTGAGCGGCGCGAAGACGAAGCCGTCGATCTCGCCCGCCGCGGCCATGTCCGCCGCCTGCTTGATCGTCCCCAAGACCTCCTTAC
>JAPPPC010000904.1 GCA_028817685.1 Rhodospirillaceae bacterium | reverse complement strand
GGGCGGTGTGGGCGTCGAATTTATGGCGGAGTCGGACACCAAGGCCTGGGTGCGCTATCGCTACCCGCGCTGGTGGCTGGACGGCGCTGCGCTTTGCGGCATTCCGGTCGAGGCGGGCGACGGCTTCATGCGCGGCTGGCACGCCAACAACGGTGCGTCGCTCGGCAATCCGCGGCTCGGCTTCGTCTGCGTGTCCGAGGACATGACAGGCGAATATGGCTTTTGCGGCTATTTTAAGGAATTCGACCGCGACTTGTCCGAGGCGGAACGATTGCAATACGCCAAGGACGAACGGCCGCCTCCCTTCGACCCGGCAGCGCAGCCGAAGCCACCCGCCGCCGAATGGGACGAGGCCCGCCTCGCCAAAGCTTACCGCAACTATGCCATCGAGTTCGTGCGCAATGGCATCACTGCCCGGGCGGCGCCGCGCGGACGCCACCGGGCCGTGGCGCGCGGTGTCCTCGCGGCCCGTTTGACGGGCCTGCAGCAATACGCACATCTGGCGTCTTCGGTGGGTGCGAAGGACGGCGGCGTCGAGGACGCCGCGCGCTTCCTCGCCGCGATGTTCGAAGGAATGGGGGACACAGTAGAAACCGATATCCAGGCGGATCGTGCGCGCATCCATCAGATCGGTTTGCGCATCGTCCGTGGTCTCGAAGGCGAAACACGCGCCGATTTGTTGTCCTGCTGGGCGGCTATCTGGAAAGGGGCGATAGCCTCCCATAGAGCGTTCATGGATGTGGACGCGGCAGTCGATGGCGAAAACCTTGTCTGGACGATCAGCACATGACGGACCCGCACGCTTTTCTAGATTCCGTACGGACTCGTAGCCATGCGATCCGTACGCCGTTCGAGGACGGTCACATCGTTTGGCGCGAATGGGCGGCGGACAACATCGCAGCGCCGCCGCTGGTCATGCTGCATGGCGGTTCCGGCGCTTGGAACCATTGGGTGCGGAACATTCCAACTTTGGAAAGACACCGTCGGTTGTTGGTCGCGGATCTGCCTGGATGCGGGGATTCGGATGAGCCGTCTCGTCCCTATGATGCGCCGAGACTGGCCTCCATCATGTCCCAATCGATCGATGGGGTGCTGCCAGGTGACGCGCCGTTCGATCTCGTCTCTTTCTCCTTTGGCGGTGTCCTGTCCGGCCTGATCGCCCATACCCAGGCCCACCGGATTCGCAGCCTTACCTTGATCGGTGTGCCAATTCTGGGTCTCACGGGAACCGGCCCGGCAAACGATCTGGTCGAGATTCCGTCCGGCATGCCGGCTGCGGAAGCCGCACCCCTTTACCGGCGCAATCTACAGAATTTGATGTTCGGCGACCCCGCGGCGGCGGACGACCTCGCCATCGCCATTCAGGCTGCCAACATGGCGAAGGCGCGCCTTCGCTCGCGCGGGATCGCCCGCTCGCGCGTTCTGGCCGACAGTCTGAAAGAGTTGCCTTGTCCGCTAACATGTATCCTCGGCGAGGCGGACGCGACACTGGATCCCGACCTGGAAACCAACCGCGCGTATATTGCGGAAATTCTCCCGACAGCAGGCTTCCATGTCATCCCGGGCGCAGGCCACTGGGTTCAGTTCGAGCGTGCGGAAGCGGTCAATGCACTGCTGGCAGACCTTCTGCTTTCGTAAACGGAGGCGGTGTGACTACTGCCTAGGCTAGAGTGGCCTGTCCCGCAGAAGCAATGCCGCTTGCACCCGGTTTGTGGCCTCAAGGGTTTTGAGTGCCCGGCTCACGTGAATTTTGACCGTGGTCAGCGTGATGCCCAGCTTCTGGCGAATCTGTTCGTTGCTATGGCCTTGCGCGACGAGCGCGACGACTTCGCGCTGCCGATTTGTCAGTTTGGCGATTTTTGCATCGAGCGCTGGATCGCTGGCTGAAGGTTTGCGCGCCGACTGTTCCGAAGACAGTGAAGGCCAGGGTACATAGGTGCCACCCGCCAAAATAAGCTTCATAATTTCCAGAAGGGCGTCGCCAGACGCGCTGCGTGGTACGACACCCTTAACGCCAATATCGAAGTAGCTGGAGATTGAGTCGAAATCCGTCCGCGAAGTGATGACCACCAGGGGGGCTGGGTCGACTGCTTTGGCGACCTCTTCTATTTCACCCGGTGAACCCAGCGTATCCGCGTCGATATCAAGGATTACGATGTCAGAGTCGCCGGTTTCCAACGCAATGTTTCGCGCGTCTTCATAGTTATAGGCCTCGTAGACGCGCACGCGCGTGGCAACTCTACCCAGGTATGTGCGGATACCGGAACAGACGAGATGGTTCTCCGCGACAACGATGGCGCTGATACGAGAAGACTCAGCGGTGCTTTTCGATTTGCCGATTTCGTGTTGTACCGAAGCCCAGTACGCGACTTCGCCCTGATGGTCGTAGATCGCCGATATATGCCATTCGAACAACAATTCGTTGCCGTCGCGGTCGTAGTTAACGATTTTGCCGTAGAACTTTTGATTCTCTTCGAGTTCGCTTCGAAGCCTATCCAAAACTTCAGGATCTGATTTTTGGCCCTGCAAAATGCGTGGTGTCTTCCTGGCAACTTCCTGCAAGCTGTATTTGGTGATCCGCTCGAATGCCGGATTGACATAGACGATCTCCGGTCCGGGCGAATCCAGATCGGATTTCGTTATGATTATGGGATCGCTTACGGCGTGCGCAAAGCGAATGAAGGGTTCGAGAATCGGATCCTGATCAGATGATGCCGTCATCGCAGATGAATGCCGTGTAACAATTTGCGCATAGCTTCATGATACTTCTGAGACAGAGTAAACGAAATTACAATGATTGGAGTACGTGAATAAATTGGGATAGATCACAAATAACTCTTCAAATTGGGTCTGAATTTCGACCCGCTTCAATCGATATTATGCGAAAAGTTTATTTGAAATAAAACTTTAGTATTATTTATTTTTAAATCGATTTTAGGGATTTGTCGCCATCCTGCATGAAGTCGGAGCCAAATTTTGGTGTCCGATTGATTAAGCGACGCATGTTGAACAGATGTCCGTTCGCATGCTCGCGATCGCGTTTTGAACCTAGGGACCGGGCAAGAGCCGCACGCTTTGAACGGTATGCGGGAGCGGTTGCGGATAATAAAAAGGGCGGAAGAATGAAATTT
>JAPPPC010000419.1 GCA_028817685.1 Rhodospirillaceae bacterium | reverse complement strand
CGTTCGAGGTGTCCTTGAATCCGCGCCCGGCGATCGAAGCCATATTGATGATCCTGCCGCCCCGTTGGGCGATCATCTGTCGCTCCGCGCGCTGCAGGCAGAAGAACACGCCCTTGGCGTTGACCCGGTGGATGCGGTCCCAATCTTCCTCCGTCAAATCCATGATATAGGCGGAGCGGGTCACGCCGGCATTGTTCACGATGATGTCCAGTTTGCCGAACTCGGCCACCGCCGTGTCGACCATCGCGTTGATGCTGGCAACGTCGCCGCAATCGGCCGGCACGGCGAGCCCGCGAACGCCTTTCGCGGCGACCGCATCGGCGACACTTTTCGCGGCGGCTTCGTCGATATCGGCGGCGATCACGTCCGCACCTGCATCCGCCATTGCCAGGGCAATTGCCTCGCCGATTCCCGTTCCCGCACCGGTCACCAGAACGTTGCTTCCTTTAAAGGTCATGATCTTCTCCCTGTCTTTAGCGTGGCTTCAACGGTTTCAGCACCGCGCTGGCTGCCAGCAACGTCCGATCGCCGACGAAAACGCGCCCGCGCGTGAAGGCGAGGCTGCGTGTGCGGCGTACCAGCTCGCCTTCCGCTTCGATGATGTCGCTATCCTGTCCGGCGGCGACGAATTCGGAATTGAGTGAGACCGTCACCAGCTGTTCGTCCCATTTCTGCTTCGCGCTGACGACCATGGTGAGATCGATCATCGTCATCATCAAGCCGCCATGCACGATGCCATGCCGGTTGCAGTGCCGCGCTTCCGCCTTCAGGGCGAAATGGTGCGTGCCGTCTTCCCGCTGTCTCCAATAGAACGGTCCGGCCAGATTTTCATACGGATCGATCGGGTCATAGATCGTATAGCCCTCAAACGGGGGCGGCGGCACATCGGACATTTCTGGCTCCCTGCTCTCTGCCGTCACACTATAGACAAAGCCATCCGGTCATTCGACGGCGCCGATACGGTGCGGCAAGATAGCCTGAACGAATTAGGCGACGGGAAGGATGTATCAGCGATGACAATGGGAAAACTGCACACGCCGATCTGCGAACGGCTCGGCATCGAGTATCCGGTGTTCCAAGCCGGCATGGGCTGGGTCGCGCGGGCGGAGCTGGCGGCGGCAGTATCGGAAGCCGGTGGTCTCGGTGTCATCGGGGCTGGCTCGACCTTGAACAAGGAAGGGTTGCTGGCGGAAATAAACGGCGTGCGCGAGCGCACCGACAAACCCTTCGGCGTCGATATCCTGTTCGCGACCATCCGCGCGGAGGGCGCCGAGGTGGCGCAATACACCGACGCCGTGCAGGGCATGATCGAAGTGGTGCTGGAAGAGAAGGTACCGGTACTGATCTCAGGCCTCGGCAGCCCCAAGGCTGTGGTGCCGGAGGCGCACGCGCAGGGCATCTATGTCATGTCCGTGGTCGGCGCGGTACGTCACGCGCAGAAAGCGGTCGCTGATGGGGTCGATGCGGTGATTGCGACCGGCTGCGACGGCGGCGGCCATGTCGGCCGTATCGGCACGGCGGCGCTGATCCCGGCGGTTGTCGATGCGGTGGACGTGCCGGTGCTGGCCGGCGGCGGGTTAACCGACGGGCGCGGGCTTGCCGCTGCGATGGCGTTTGGCGCCCAGGGGCTGTGGATGGGCACCCGGTTCATCGCCACCGAGGAATCATTCGCCCATCGCAACTACAAGGACAAGATCGTCGATACCGACACCGCCGGCACGGTGATAACGACGGCGCATAGTGGCAAGCCCTGCCGCCTGATCCGCAACGGCTACACCGCGTCCTGGGAAGGCCGCGAGGAAGAGATCCTGCCCTTCCCACTGCAGGGCCGGAAGTTCGGGCACCCGGCTTCCGAACTGGGCCGGCACAAAGGCGATGTGGAGAACGGCGTTCTGCCGGCGGGGCAGAGCTCAGGTCTGATCCATTCGGTCAAGCCGGCCGGCGACGTCGTGCGCGACATCGTCGCCGAGGCGGAGGGTGTGCTTGGACGGATCGCGCTGTAGGGCGCCGGCTGCGGGATGTAGCCGAAAATTTGTCTAAATGCGAAGTATCACCCGAATGGGGGGCGTTGGTCGGCCGTGACTCTGGCGCAATGGGACGGTATTCGCCGCAATGCGAGAGGATTGTCTCATGGCGAAGCCGATCGAACGCTATGCCGAACCACCGCCCCGGGAACCGCGGGATCATGCGGATTTCGAACGCTTCATCCGCGATCTGGACAGCGGTGAGATACCGCCCTGCCAGCCGCGGGAACCGAACAGCAACGGCACCGAGTACCGCTAACACCGGTTTTGGCTTCAGGGTCGCAAATCCCTATCATACCCGCTTCACTGAGTGGGAGACCGATGGTGCGCGCGGCTTTTGACATTGGGGGAACCTTTACCGATTTCGTCCTGCAGGGACCGGACGGAACGCGCACGTTGAAGATTCCGACCTCGCAGCCGGATCCCGCCGAAGCGGTTCTGGCCGGGTTCCAGCGGCTCTTGGAAGAGTCGGGCCTCTCCGCGGATGCGATCGAAGGCGTGCTGCACGGGACGACCGTTGCGACCAACGCGATCATCGAGCGCAAAGGCGCGAAGACGGCACTGATCACCACGCGCGGCTTCCGCGACATCGTGCTGATCGGCCGTCAGAAGCGCTACGAGACTTACGATCTCTACATGAACAAGCCCGCACCTTTGGTCCGCCGGCGCGACATTTTCGAGCTCGATGAGCGGATGGCCTTCGATGGTGCGGTGTTGGCGGCGTTGGACGATGCTTCCCTGGGCACCATCGTCGACCAGATCTTAGAAGGCGGCTACGAGGCGGTCGCCGTAGCGCTGCTGCACGCCTACGCCAACCCGGCGCATGAGCGGGCGGTGCGCGACGGTATCGCGGCACGCGCGCCGGACATGCTGGTCTCGCTGTCCTCCGACGTGTCGCCGAAGTTCCGCGAATATGAGCGGACCAGCACGACGGTCGCCAACAGCTATATCAAGCCAGCGGTGACCCGTTATCTCGGCCATTTGCAGGGCGCGCTCGGGGAGCAGGGGTTCCGCAACGACCTCTTCATCATGCAGTCGAATGGCGGTCTCGTCTCGCCGGACTTCGCGCGCGAATATCCGATCCGCATCGTCGAGTCCGGGCCGGCCGCCGGTGTGCTGATGTGCGGCGACGTGGCGGCGGAGGAGGGGGCCGACCAGGTGCTGACCTTCGACATGGGCGGCACCACGGCCAAGCTGGGGGCGATCGACGATGGCGTGCCCGCGATCATGCCGAGCTTCGAGGTCGATCCGATCCATTACAAGGCGGGCAGCGGGCTGCCGATCAGCCTGCCCGCGGTGGAGCTGCTGGAGATCGGCGCCGGCGGCGGCAGCATCGCCCGCACCGAGATGGGCATCGTCCAGGTCGGGCCGGAAAGCGCCGGGGCCGACCCGGGGCCGATCTGCTACGGCAATGGCGGGACGGCGCCCACCGTGACCGACGCCAATCTGGTACTGGGCTATCTCAACCCGGACTATTTCAACGGTGGCGCGATGGGGCTCGACCGGGCCGGGGCGGAAGCGGGCATCATGCGCGACGTCGGCGACCCGCTGGGTCTGCCGCTGGGCGAGGCGGCCTGGGGTATCCACACGGTCGCCAACAGCAATATGGAGCGCGCCATGCGCATTGTGTCGCTGGAGCGCGGCCGCGACCCGCGGCGCTACGCGATGGTGGCCTTCGGCGGCGCCGGACCGCTGCACGCGGCACGGCTGGCTCGCGCGCTCGGCGTACCTCAGGTGATCGTGCCGCACGGCGCCGGTGTCGGCTCCGCCTTCGGGCTGTTGCAGGCCGAGCCGCGCATCGATGTCTCCCAGACCAAGGTGATGACCCTGTCGGCCGAGGCATCACCCGAGATCGCCACCATCTATTCGGAGCTGGAGACGCAGGCGCGCGGCGACCTGGAACGGCTCGGCATGGCGGGCGAGCCGGCCTGGTCGCGCTTCGCCTACATGCGCTACGCGGGCCAAGGCTACGAAGTGCGCACCGACCTGCCGGATGGTCCGGTGGACGCCGCCTTCGTCGCCGCGGCGGAAGAGATGTTCCATGCCGGCTATGAGCGGCTGTACCGCTACCGCGACGCCGAGGCGGCGATCGAGGCGGTCGACTGGTACCTCGTCGCCAGCCTGCCAAGGAGGGGTTTTGTCGGGGTAAATGGAATTTCTGTTGCGGGCGGGTCGGCGCGGCCGGCGGCGCGGCGGCGGGCCTATTTCCCGGAGAGCGGCGGCTATACCGAGACCCAGGTGCTCGACCGTGCCGGACTGGCGGCCGGCGAGACCATCGACGGGCCGGCGCTGATCGAGGAGACGGATTCCACCACGGTGGTGCTGCCGGGCGATCGGGCGGCGATCAGCCCGCGCGGCCATCTGGTGATCGAGATCGGAGGGAATTGAGCATGCCCGATACAGTGATGAACAACAACGAACCCATTGATCCTATTGCGCTTTCCGTGATTTGGAACGGTCTGCTGTCGATCGCGGAGGAGGTCGGCAGCACCTTGCGCTGCACCGCCTATTCCGAAGCCGTGCGCGAGGCGCAGGACTTCTCCACCGGCATCTTCGACCGCCAGGCGCGGCTCATCGCGCAGGGAAATTTCTCGCCCGGCCATCTCGGCTCCATGCCCTATGTGGTGCAGAGCGCGCTCGACTATCACCCGCCGGAGAGCCTCAAGCCCGGCGACGGCATCCTGGTCAACGACTCGCTGCTCGGTTCCGGCCACTTCCCCGACTGCTTCCTGATCACCCCCGCCTTCCTCGACGGCGAGATCATCGGCTACATCGTCAACATCGCCCACCAGGTCGATGTCGGCGGCGCCGCGCCCGGCTCGCAGAAGGTGCTGGGCGTCACCGAATCCTTCCAGGAAGGCTTGCGCATCCTGCCGGTCAAGATCGTCCGCGACGGCGATTTCGATCCCGACATGCTGCGCCTCATCCTCGGCAACATCCGCGTACCGGACAAGGTGCGCGGCGACTTCCGCGCCCAGCTCAGCGCCAACACGACGGGCGCGGAGCGCTATGCCGCATTCTTCAAGACCTATGGCGCGGCACAGCTCGAGCGCGCCTTCGACGCCATCCTCGACCGCTCCGAGGACCGCATCCGCGAGGTGCTGCGCGGCGTGCCGAACGGCACCTACAGCTTCGAAGACCATATGGACGATTACGGCGCCGACACGCCGCCGATCAAGATCGCGGTCGACGTCATCGTCGAAGACGACCAGATCACCGTCGACTATTCGCGCAGCAGCGAACAGGTGCCGGCGGCGATCAACTCCTACATCAACTACACGCGCGCCTACACGCTGTTCGCGGTGAAGGTCTTCCTCGACCCGATGCTGCCGCAGAATGCCGGCGGCATCCGCCCGATCATCACCAGCGCGAAGGAGGGCAGCTTCTTCAACCCCGCCTTTCCGGCGCCCAGCGGCGGCCGCGCGGCGCTGCAGATCCGCATGTTCGACGCCATCAACGGCGCCTTCGCCAAGGTCCTGCCGGAGAAGGCGATGGGCGCCTTCTCGCACTGGTGCAACCCCAATCTGGGCGGGCTGGATGACGAGACCGGCCAGCCCTTCGTCGTCTACGATCTGATCTTCGCCGGCTATGGCGGTCGGTCGCATTGCGACGGCGTCGAGGCGCTCAGCCCGGTCATGAACTGCGCCAACATCCCGGTCGAGGTGCAGGAAACGCAGAACCCGATCCGCATCCACCGCTTCGAGATGATCGAAGATTCCGCCGGCGCCGGCCAGTACCGCGGCGGCTGCGGCGTGCGCAAGGACGTGGAGATGCTGAACAGCAGCACCACTCTGTCGCTCTTGAGCGACCGCCACAAATACCAGCCCTACGGCGTTTTTGGCGGCGAGCCGGGTCAACTGGCCGAGACCATCCTCAATCCGGACGGCAACGCCGAACCGCTCGGCTCCAAGGAGATGCGCGAGCTCAAACAGGGCGACGTGGTGAGCTACCGCCTGGCGGGTGCCGGCGGCTACGGCGACCCGAAAGACCGCGACCCGCAAGCGGTGCGCGACGACATCGCCGACGGTTATGTTAGCGCCAAAGCGGCGGCGGAGACGTACGGCGTGGATGTGGAGTAGGGGCGGTCACGGGCGATTGGGCACCTCACCACGCGACACCGCGAGAAGAAGACCGGGGTGCCGTGGCTTGATCGAAGCCGCGCCGTGTCGTCCGGAGCCCTGCGCCGGCATCCAGCCCTAACCCCCATTCAGGAGGGGCCATAATCCGGCCGGAATTCGAATTACTTCCAAGGCGGCGGCTGGCCCCAGCGATCCCATGAGGTCGTCGCGCTGGTGGGCAACCGGCTGGTTGGCCCAAATTTTCCGCGCGGATAACCGATCGGAATACAACAGTGAAATTCCATACCCTCAGGCACGCCGAACATGGCGTCGACCCGTTCCATAACATCCGGGTGCAGGGTGGTCAGCACGCTGCCCAAGCCCAATGCGCGGGCCGCCAACAGCAGGTTCTGAATGCCCGGGAACGCCGAGGACGCTGCGACACGGGACGGTTTTGAGTAGACGAGGATGACCACGGGTGCATTGACCATTTCGTCTGCCAGAAGCGCCGCTAAGCGGTAATGCGAGCCCTCCGGAATATCGGCCTTGGACGTCCAGCCGTAAGCATCGCGGCGTTTGGCCCACCACGCTTCGAAATAAAGTTTGCCGAACGCGTCGATGGCGCCACGATCGCGAATAACCAGATAGCGCGCGGATAGACTGTCGCCGCCGTGCGGTGCTTTGGAGGCGGCATCCAGAATGATCTGCAACTGCGCGTCTGTGACCGGACGATCGGAATCCAAGCGGCGCGTGGCGCGCTGGCTGAACATGGCTTCGCCGATCGACATGGTCAATTCGGCGGGCGGGTCGAGTCGGACCAATTCCATCGCGTTACTCCTTGACGTTCGAACGTGCCGGGCTTGGCCCGTTCACGTGGTTATAGATTCCGCAGCGTGCCGGCCAATGATCATCCCGCTGGCATACGCTACCAGAAGACCGTTCCCGCTGAGGTAACCGGCGGGGTCGTCGCCGGAGAGGCCGGCGATCGTGTTGCCGCCCGCATATAGCCCGGGAATGGGCGTTTTGTCGTCGCGCAGGACGCGGCAGCTTGTGTCGACGGCGAGGCCGCCTTGGGTGTGCGCGATGGCGCCGGTGATCCGGGCCGCGTACCAGGGGGCCTCCAAGGGGACGGTCAGTTCCTGGCGGCCGAAGTCGTCGCGGTTTTGGCGAACGCCTTCGTTGTATCGCGCCATCGTCTCCGCGAGCGCCGCTGCCGGCAGATCGTAGGCATCCGCGATCGCATCGAGGGACGCCCCCGTCACGATGCCGCCGCGTTCCATGGCCTGCTGCATCACAAGCACGTTCTCCACCATCCGCTGGATGCGGGCGTCCCAGATGAAATAGGCGACGCCGCCGGGCTGGGCGCGGTAGACCCGGGCCAAGGCGGAATAGTCTTCCCGCTCGTTTACGAAGCGGCGGCCCGTACTGTTGACGGCGATGCCGCCTTCGTTGAGCACCGGCGGCGTGACCCGAGTGCCGTCTTCGAAAATGCAGTCGCGGCCCTGGTACCCGCTCATCAGCGATAGGGCCGCACCGGCTTCCTGTCCCCACCGGATCCCGTCGCCATTGTCGCCATTGGACCCGATGTTCGGCGCCTCGGCCATCTCCGGAATGTATTCGGCCAGCATCTCCCGGTTCGCGCTGAAACCGCCGGTGGTAAGCGCGACGCAGGGCGCCGCCACGTGGAATGGCTGGCCATCCTGTTCCGCCGTCACCCCAACGACCCTGTCGCTTTCGAGAGTGAGGCCGGTCGCCCGCGTGTGGTTGAGCACCGTGACGTTCGGCTGTGCGCCGATATGTTTCCTGAGCTGGGCGACGATGGGCGGGCCGCCTCGTGAGGGGTGCGCGTGAAGGCGCCGGTTGGTATGGCCGACCCAGGTCAGCTCCGGCGCGAATTCCATGTCGACGCCGAACGCGTCGGCCATCTGGTGCACCGCCGCGGCGGCCTCGCGGCAGAGCGCGTGCGTGACCTCCGGATCCCCCTTGCCGCCGTTCTTGGCCATGACATCGGCGACGAACACGTCAAGGGAGTCATCGACACCGGTCGCCCGTTGAAAGCGCGTGCCCGCCGCGGGGATAAAATTGCTGGCGATCTCGGTGTTGCAGGGCTCGTCCGGATCCTGTTCGAGCAGGACAATGTTCAGGGCGTCGTTCTCCATTGCCGCCGTCCCGGCAGCCATCAAACCGGCGCCACCGCCCCCCACGACCACGAGATCGGCGTCGATATTGCTCACCAAAGTGCCTCCCTTTCGCAACGAGCCCACGGCGCGCCGTCATACGTCTTGGCGACGGTCCCGCCGGTTCACGGCGTTCGAACCCGTCGTCTCAATCGTTTGCTGGAAAATACGCGACTACGTCGTACGGATTCCAATCGCTTCGAGTTGAATGCGCGATTCCGGAACCGGACCGGGAGCGGGAATGACGACGCATTCGATGGCGGGAAGTTTTTCGCTCGGCACCACATCGAAGAAGATGTTTTCGAAGATGCTGAAGTGCGCGGTATCGCCGACATACACCGTCAATTTGACCAGTTCCTCGATGTGGGAATTCGACCGATCCGCGATATCACTCAGTAACGAGATTGCCGCCAGGGACTGATGGACAACGGGGTGATCCTCTTCCGGCCTGTCGCGGTAATATTTCCGGTCATTGGATTGTGCCTTCAGGTCTTTGGAATCGGTGACGATATTGCATCGATCGTCGATTCCCAGGATTCCGGAGTAATAAATCAGGTTCCCCGATCGTACGGATGCCGGCGCGTAGAATGGCTTCTCGCCCGGCCAGCCCGTATAGGACTTTTCGAATTTTGCGTCGTTTGCGGATGCCGTGAGCTCGATCTCGATAAGACAGCCGCGGTGCCCGACCTCGTCAAACCCCGTGACGGTCAGGGCCGGGCTTGCATCCGGGAAAAAATGCTTGTGGATGCGATGAAATGTCGGGAAGTCCCGTATATCCGCCAGGTAGACCGTCGAATTGATCGTGTCGGCAAGGGACAGCCCTTCGTTTTCGAGGGTGCGCTTCAGTTCGTTGTAGACATACCAGCTTTGCGCGGCGATCGGTCCATCCCGGCTGTCCGGATGACTCTGACCGGTCTGCAGAAACCGGCCTTCCTCTGGGATGTCGTCGAATGAATTGACGAGCGGGTTGCCCTTTTGGGTCGTGTCGATCGGTATATGGCCTGCGGTAAAGACGAGCGGGCCGCAGCGCACGGCCTGGGAATAGAAGGAGGCCGCCGGCAACTCTTCATCGTCATAGGTCGCAACGACCTTTCGGGCCGGGAAGTCCGGATTCTCGCCGGGACACACGGCGATGGCATCGATGCCGATCGTGCCAGCCGGGTCGCCGAAAATTCCGGTGACGCCGAGGCCGGAACTCGGCGAGGGTATCTTTTGCAAGACCTTGCGAATGTTTTGATAGACGGGAAAGAACCGTTTATCGCTTTGCCAAATATGCTGGCGCAGAACCTGATCGCCGGCGCTCCCGCCCGCCTCGAGAACGGCGTCCATGTTTTGGTGCGTATGCCAAGAGTCGTGGGCGACATGACCTTCGTAATGGTCAACCAAGCCGAAGCCTTGCTGTTTCTCCCGCCCGGCTTCCGGGAGATCGGAGAACCGCCGAGGCGCATTAGAACCGCTTCCGGGCCGGACGCCCGACAAGAACAGAAGGCCGTCGGCTTTCACCGCGTGGGGAAAGTTTTCGAACACGGCCGGTTGGTCCGGGACGTGGATTTGTGATTTCTGGGCCATCGCAGTTCTTCTTCAATTACGGTGACAGTCAGCCAATTAGACTTTTTCGACCGCTCGACTGCAATTCCCGGCGCGCCACACCGCGCAGACTCCTGAGAGTCCATGCCGCACAAAGGGGAGGGCGCGGTCCGTTTCGCGAACCGCGCGTCAGAAGACGATCGTGCGAAAGAAGATCCGGCGTTCCGCGGGATCGTAGTCACCGGCATTTCGGTGAACGACAGAGGCTTCGTCCCAGATCACCACGTCTCCGACCGCCCAATCATGGTAATAGGTGTTTTGATCCCGGGTGGCGTTGCCGGACAGCTCCATAATCAGGTCTTCGCTCTCTTGTACCGGCATGCCGTCGAACCGCATCGTGTGCATGGGGTTTACGAAAAGAATTTTGCGCCCGGTGACCGAATGCCGGCGCACGGCCGGGTGGCGCGCCTCATGTCCGCCGTCTGCGCGCGCCGGTCCCTCTTCGGGCGCGTTCCTGCGATATCCTGCCGGCCCGGCAGCGCCGCCATGCACTGCAATCAGGCCATCCATTTTTTCCTTTGTCGCCTCGGGCAACGCATCGTAGGCCGCGCGCATATCGGCGAACATCGTGCCGCCTTTCTTCGACGGCACTTCCAGAGAATGGAGGATGGCGAGCTTTGGAAGATCCGAATCATAGGTCATATCGGAATGCCACGCCGATGCCCGTGAGACACCGAATTGGTCAACCTTGCCGTCCGCATCGACATTCGTCAGCATCGAGACTTCGGGATGGTCGGCTGTCCGGTAATTGACCAGGACGTGCGGGCGGGGTTCGCCCAGCTTTCGCCCGAGTGCGGCCAACTGGCCGGCATCGAGGTTTTGGTTGCGAAAGACCAGCACCGCATGTTCGGCGAGGGCGTAGCCAATCCAGCCAAAATCCGTTTGCGAGGTAAGGTCGCAATCGATGAATTCGGCCCCAAATGCGGCATCAAGCGCTTTCGGTTTTGCCGTCAGTGTTTGCGTCGGCATGACAGCTTCCTCTCGGGTTCCGGCACCTTAGGCGACACGGTATCCGCAAAGTGCCACAAGATGCTACCCGGTGCCGCCAGCTTCACGCCGCCGTCTCGTACCCGAAGGGATCGTCTGCGGAAGGACAAGGCTGCGTGAACCATTCGGGCCCGTCTTCGGTCATGTAGAAATGATCTTCCAGGCGCACGCCGAACTCGCCATAGATGCAGATCATCGGTTCGTTCGAAAAGCACATGCCTGGCGCCAGCGGCGTCTGGTTGCCTTTCACGAGATAGGTCCATTCGTGCACATCCAGCCCGATGCCGTGGCCCGTGCGGTGCGGCAGGCCCGGCACCGCGTAGCCGGGGCCGAAGCCGGCGGCTTCGATGACGGCGCGCGCGGCCGTGTCGACATCCTCGCAGGGAACACCCGGTTGCGCCGCGTCGAAGGCTGCCGCCTGGGCGGCCAACTCCAGGTCCCAGATCTGGCGTTGCCGCGGTGTCGGGTCGCCGAACACGTAACTGCGGGTGATGTCGGAGTGATAGCCTTCGACCGTTGCGCCGGTATCGATCAGCACCATGTCGCCCTCTTCGAGCGTCTGTTCGTGCGGCACGCCGTGCGGATAGGCCGTCGCCTCGCCGAACAGCACGGTGCAGAACGCGGTCGGCCCGTCGGCGCCGAGTGCCTGGTGGGCTTGCGCGATGAAGGTTTTGACCTCCGCCGTCGTGATCCCCGGGGTCAGGATACGGGCCGCGGCTTTCTGCACTTCCAGCGTGATCTCTTTGGCGCGCGTCATCAGCGCGATCTCCGTCTCGGACTTGATCATGCGGCAGGCGCCGGTGATGTCGCTGCCATTGACGAAATCGTAGCGGTTGCCGGCCTTGCGCAGCCCGTCGAAGGTGAAGAACGGCGTCGTCTCGTCGACGGCCAAGGTGCCGCCGGAGGCGTGCGCGTCGACCGTGTCGATGACCAGCGCCGTCGGGTCTTCATGTTCTTCCCAGCCGCGAATGTCCCCCGGCAGCACGATCGACGCCGCGGTCTTTTCGACCTCGAAGGCGGGACAGATATAGCTGAGCGCCCCCTCCGCCGGGATCACCGCGCCATGCAGCCGCTCCCGGCCGCCGGCGCGCAGGCCGGTGAAGTAGTACAGGCTGGTCGACGCATCCAGATACAGCGCGGCGATGCCCTGCTGCCGCATCATCTCCTGCGCCTTTGCGATACGCGCCTCGCGCTCCGCATTGTCGATCGGTTGCATGTCGCCGCGCATCGAGCGCATCGTCTGCAGTTCGGTGGCCCTGTCGGAACCGCCAACGCCAATGGTCATCAGAATCGATCCTTCATAAGTAGCAGGCCCAAACGCACCGCCGCGCCGATGGTGCCCCGGAACGTCAGTGACAGGTTACGCGTTATATAGTTGATTCCGCGCCGGCGGAATTCAGGTGGGGCGTGCACCGGTTTTCCGTGAGTTTAACCGCCGCACCGGCCAAACGCCCGAGAAACCTCCGTGCTAGACGCCCAACAACGCGGCCGGTACTCTAATACAACCAAACCGTTTGGAACCGAGAAGAAAGGAGCGCGCCATGCCGTGCATCCTCACGCCGGAGCAGGTCCAGGCCTATCACGAGGACGGGTTCGTCATCGCGCGGGGGGTGTTCACGCCCGCGGAGACCGACCTGCTGTGCCGGGCGATGGAGGAGGACCCCAAGGTCGCGGCGCATTCGCTGATCCGCCCGGATACCGAGGGCGGCGGCACGCGGATCTCGCTGTGGAACCGGGCCGGCGACAGCGTCTATGGGCTAGCAGCCCGCTCGGCCCGCGTTGTCGACACGGCTGAGGCCTTGATCGGGGAACCGGTCTATCATTTCCAGTCGAAGCTGACCGCAAAGGACCCGAAAGTCGGTGGTGCCTGGGAGTGGCA
>JAPPPC010000706.1 GCA_028817685.1 Rhodospirillaceae bacterium | reverse complement strand
ACATCATGTAGAGCCGCCGTCCGACATAGTCTTTGCCAAGGGATTCCAGCCGGTCGATCTTTTCCTTCACCTGCTCCCACGGCCAATGCAGGGCCTTCGACTCCACGGCCTCCGGGTTGATCAGGGTTTCGTAGGGCATGAGCCAGGCGCCTTCATCGCTGAGCTGGAAGGTACCGTAGGGGCTTTGCATGCGCGGATCGTGACGGCCTTTTTCCTCGCCAAAGTCTAGATCGCTGATCTCCGCCGGTGGGTTTTCGTCGACGGCGTAGACGTTCAGCTTTTCCAGAAAGGCCGCGTTGGAATAGGTCAGCCGGACTTGCAGTTGGTCGGTTTCGTTGACGTGTTCGTAGGCGGTGTAAGACGGGTGGTTCCAGACATCGTACTGGCTGAACCGGATGGTCTTGCCTGCGACTTCCGTGTGTCCCGCGCCCTGAATGCAGAAATTCACTTCCGTTGCGTTGTGGCGGAACGGGGCGGTGCGCTCGCCGGGTTTCAGGACGTTGAGTGACAGGGTAATCCCAGGTGCCAGACCGAGCCCTGGTGCCGTGGCGCGCGGATGGACGAAAAGACTTTGACGGCGGCCGTTCGCCGGAAGCGGCAAATCGGCGAGCCGCTCGATCTCCGCGTCGATCTCCTCTTTGGTGATAACGAGGGCCGGCCAGAGATCCTGTTCCTGCTCCAGCGATTTTCCGGTGCGATCCAGCAGTTGGATTTTTTCCTCGCTCACGATGGCGTCTCCCCTCTTTGGTCGCGGGGGGCTCCACCGGAGCGGGCCTATCCCGCGGACAATGCGATATGCTCGTAAGAATAATCCCGATCGCGCGGGCGTGTGCACCAAAATTGGGAATTCGCCCGCCTATTCATAGAACGTTTTCATAAGCCTTTGAAATGCAATATGATCGAGATCAAAGATTGCGTCCGGCTTGTCGGCTATCCTAGTGCGTATTACGATAGATGGTCGGTCAGGCTACAACATTTGTTTGAACAAACGAAGGCATCGGGAGCCCCGCGTACAAGTCCATGGATCGCTCGCAACTTCGTAACATGATCGACTCCGGCCGGGCGATTGCGCTCGATTGTCATGCCATCGGTCAATCAATTCCGCCGGACGATCCGGTCGGGAAGCTTTTCCAGACCCGGGTCATGAACGACTCGGTCCTCTTGAAGCGTTATGAGCCGGCGCGTGAGACGGCGCGGCAGCCGGTTGTCGTGACCACTGTCGTCTATTTTCCATAAGACTCGATCAATGTGTACGAGGGTGGGGAATCGCTGGATTTCAGCGCCGCGTCGTTCCACAGCGCCTTGTCGATGAAAATTGCGAAAGGCTATGCGGGGGAATAGCTACAGGCGCAGATCAATGCGGACATGGAAGCGCTGAATCTGTTGAATTCGATGCACAGCCTTGATCCGTTCATGTTCAAGAGCAAGGCCGAGCAGCAGGAAGCCGACGGCAATATCCACGATGCGTATTTCGCGATCTCGCCGCAGGAGTGGGACAAGATCCGGCTGCCGATCCGGGACAAGATCCAAAAACTGGTATCCAAGGCCCTCGGCGCCATGACCGAAGGCGACGACCGGCTTGCGCGGGAGCAATATGTCGAGCGCTTCCTGATGAAGATTTGGGAAGCGAAGGACGTCAACGGTATCGAGCCTTTCATTCAGGCGATGCAGCTGGAACCGGAACGGGCGCCCGAAATTTTCTTCGCTTGGAAGGCCGTTTGTTACTATTAGGTTCGGTTTTCTGGGCTGCTGGAAGCGCTAAAGACGATGTTCCAATGGGCCGGGCACAACCAGCTTTGTTTCCCGATCGATCATGTGACGCTGTCGAAGGAAGAAGTGCGCAATATCGAGGAGAAGCGCACGCTGCTGCGGGAGAAGATGCGCGAGGGCTACGTCAATGCGCACAAGGTACTGAGCCAATACGAGCACAGCTATAACGAATTCGTCGAGAACGACCGTCCGCAAACCTTCATGAGTTTCCTCGAGAATGCGGAAAATTCCTACCTGCTGCTCGCCAACCATGTGTCGGTCGCAACCCACAGCGTCAATCTGTGGAAATGGTATGTGGAGCAGTACGGCGCGGAGATGCGCAAGGCGCAGTTCGCCGAACTCTTCGAAGGGCTGACGATGCTATACGGCGTCGAAACGGCGCCGGCCGGGGCGGGCGGCCAGGAATGGAGCAACGTCTGACTCCATCCGCGGGGCGATGGCGGGAGCCGAAGGTGCTATAACCGCCCTCAGGGCCCAATGACGACTAAAATGGCATGACCGCAACGCGTCCCATTCCGCGCGGGCTTATCCTGCTGGCGGTATCGATGTGCACGATGCTGTACGCCGTCACGATGACCATCGTGAACGTCGTATTGCCGCAGCTGCAGGGTGCGCTGTCGGCGACGCCGGAACAGGTGTCCTGGGTCGTAACCCTGAATGTGATCGCCACCGCCGTCGTGACCCCGGCGACCGGCTGGATGGTTGCCCGCTGGGGACACCGCAGGGTCATCATCTGGTCGATCGTCGGGTTCTCGATCAGCTCCCTGCTGTGCGCGATCGCCGATTCACTGGTGCCGCTCCTGATCTACCGGGTGGGGCAGGGCGCATTCGGCGCGCCGCTGGTACCGCTGTCTCAGGCGATCATCGTTGCGGTGTATCCGCCGGAGCGCCGGGCCTTCGCGCAGGGTGTGTTCGGACTGTCGGTGGTGATCGGCCCGGCTATCGCCCCCGCCCTCGGGGGCTATCTCGCCGAGGCGTATAACTGGCGTTTCGTCTTCATTCTGATCTTGCCGATGTGCGCCGCGACCTTGGTGGCCGCATGGCTTTGGGTCCACGATTCCAGCAGCCGCTCGACCATGCGGCTCGACTGGACCGGATTTCTGCTGTTCTCCGTCGCGATTTCCTGTGGCCAGTTGATCATGGATCGCGGCGAACGGGAGGATTGGCTCGAATCATATGAGATCTGGGCCTATCTGGCGCTGATCACGGTCTCTCTCTGGCTCTTTCTCGTGCATACGGCGACGACGGACAATCCCTTCATCAATCCGCAGCTCTTCAAGGACCGCAATTTCAGCATCGGGCTGTTCCTGGTGTTCGTCTACGGCATGCTGAACATAACCCCGCCGGTGATGCTCCCGACCAT
>JAPPPC010000134.1 GCA_028817685.1 Rhodospirillaceae bacterium | reverse complement strand
TCGAGCGGCAATTCGGTATTGCGCTCGCCGTCGCGCACGGTCAGGCGGGCGCCGTCGAGACGGATTTCCGCACCGTCGCCCGCATTGGCCAGCCGCAATATCTGCGCGCGCAGGTCGCGGCCGGCAAGATAGGCCGCCTTGCCGGTGACGAAGGTCTGGCGCGAGGCGGAGGTCTTGCCCGCATCGGGAGTCAGGTCGGTGTCGCCAAGCACTTGCGCAAATGCTTCGGGCGGCAGGCCGAGCGCATCGGCACAGATTTGCAGCACCACCGTATAGGAACCCTGGCCGATATCGACGGCACCGTTGAACAGGGTTAGCCGGCCGTCGCGCGACAGGCTGACACGCACGGTCGACGGGTTGGACATCGAGGTGTTGCCGCAGCCATACCACATGCAGCCGACGCCGACGCCGCGCCGTATTTTTGCGGTGCCGTTAGCCGCCGCGTTCACTGCCTCGGCGTCGCGCCGCAGCGCTTCCCATTGGGGCCGCAGCGCGTCGAGACACTCTGCCAAGCCGGCACTTGCCTCCAATATCTGACCGGTCGCGGTCGGTTGTCCGACCCGGATGGCATTCCGGTACCGGAACTCGAACGGGTCCATCTTCAGCGCCGCGGCAAGATCGTCATAGAGCTGTTCCTGCAGCATCGCGGCCTGCGGGACACCGAACCCGCGGAACGCGCCGGAGGGCGGCTGGTTGGTGAAGTATGACTGCGTGCGCATGCGGATGTTGGGGACGAAATAGGGCCCGCTGCCATGCACGGGCACGCGGTCCGCGACCGTCGGGCCCCAGGACGCGTAGGCGCCGGTATTGAACCCGGCGGTCATTTCGATCGCCAGCAGATTGCCCTCGGCGTCCGCGGCGGCGCGGCCCTGGACATTTGCCGGATGGCGCTTCGTGCTGGAGGCCATGGATTCGATCCGCGTATAGATACAGCGCACCGGTCTTCTCAATGTCCAGGCGGCGACCGCGAGCAGCGGCTGCACCGACAGATCGAGCTTGCCGCCGAACCCGCCGCCGCAAGCCGACGGGATGATGCGCACCGCGTCGGGCGCCAGCCCCAGGATCCGGGCGCAATCGTCGCGATCCATGTAGGGCGACTGGGTGCAGGCGGTGATTTCGATACGGTCGCCGATCCGCTGGGCAAAGCCGGCTTCCGGCTCGATATAGGCATGTTCGACGAAGGCGGTCTGCAGGGTCCCTTCGACCGTCGCGGCAGCGGCAGCAAAACCGGTCTCGACGTCGCCCTTGGTCAAACCACCCCGGGTTAGGACATTGTCGGGATGTTCCGCTTGGACCGGGGGCGCGCCGTCGGCGGCCGCCTCTTCGATGCCGGTGACGGGCTCGTCGATTGTCCAATCGATCGGCAAATCGTCGAAGGTCACGGCGTCGACCGCTTCCCGCTCTCCGACCAATGCCAGCACAACTTCGCCGCGGAACCGGACGAGACCTTCGGCGAACGCGGGCTGGTCCTTGATGTGTGGGTTGATCCCGAAACCGTTCTCGCCGGGGACATCCGCCGCGGTCAGAATTGCCGCCAGACCGGGGCGGGCCGCGCGAAAGGTGTCGAGGTCGCCGAATGTAAAACGGGCGCGGGCATGCGGCGACCGGACAGGGCGCAACCACAGCGCGTCAGCCGGTGCGTCATCGGCGCCGAACAGGTCGCGGCCGGACACTTTGGCGTCGCCATCGACGCGCGCCATCCGCGTCCCGACGACCGGGCCCTCCGCAGGGATGCCCCCGTCGCCATCGATAAAGTTGTGCGCGTCGGCGATGGCGCGAACGATCTGCCTGTAGCCCGTGCAACGGCACAGCACGCCGCCGATCGCATCCTCGATCTCGGTTTCGCTGGGCTGCGGTTTCCGTGACAGCAGGTCCGCTGCCGCCATCAGCATCCCGGGCGTGCAGATCCCGCATTGTGCTGCGCCGTGATGCAGGAAGGCGCGCTGTAAGCCGCCGGAAACCTTGCCGAGACCTTCGACCGTCACGATGTCCGCCCCCTGGGCTTGCGCCGCCGGGACCATACAGGCGCAAACCTGTTGGCCGTCCAACAGCACCGTGCAGGCGCCGCAATCGCCCGCGTCGCAGCCGGACTTCGTACCGGTCAGGCCGAATTCGTCGCGCAACAGGTTCGTCAGACGCTGGAACGGGTCGGCGCTGCTGAAGACCGCGCGGCCGTTCAGCGTGAACCCGATGCCGGTAGCTTTTCCGCGGCCGCCGTCATTCATGCCGTCACCTCGGGGTGTGAACGCAACGCTTCCAGGGTGCGGCCGACCAGTACCGTTGCGGCTTGCTGCCGATAGGCGGCGCTGCCGCGCACGTCCCCGATCGGGCTCAGAGCGGACAGCGCCTCGTCGCTGGCCAGCGCAGCCAACGGCGCGTCGATCGCCCGGCCGACCAGCGCCGATTCCAGCTTAGGAAGACGCTGTGCCACCTCCGAACAGGCGCCGACCGCGACCCGGGCGAAGGTGATCCGGCCATCCCCGTCGGTCTCGACCAGGGCGGCGACCATCGCGATCGATATGACGAGATAGCGTCGGGCGCCGAGTTTGCGGAAGGTTGAGCGTGCCGCCGCTTCGCGTTTCGGAATGATGATGGCGGTGACCAGTTCGTCTGTCCGACGGTCCGTCCGGCGGTTTCCGCGGATGAAGTCTGCGATCGGCAAGGTCCGTGTCGCCGCCGCCGACCGCAGCTCGACGGAAGCATCCAGGACCAGCAGCGCTGGGACGCCGTCGGCTGCCGGTGAGGCGTTGCAGATGTTGCCGGCCACGGTGCCGCGGTTCTGGATTTGGACACCGCCGACCTCTCGGCCGGCGAGTCTGAGACAGTCGAACCAGTCGGGCAGGTCGGGCGCGATCACCTGGGACCAGGTGACCAGGCTCCCGATCCGGTACGCTGTTGCGGTCTCCGCGATCGTGCCCAGGGAAGAGAGGGCGCTTAAATCGAGAATGCGGTCCGGCGCCGGCCGGCCCCAGGCGAACGCTTCGGTCGCCGCCGGATAGATATCCGTGCCGCCGGCCAACAAAGTCCATTCCTGCTGCGGCAGCAGATCCAGGGCCTGATCGAGGTTTTGCGGCCGTTCGTAAAGATGGGTCATCAGGCCAGCTTCCGAAGCAGTTTCAGGAAAGCCGCCTGTTCCGCTGGCGTGAGGGGCGCGAGCGTCTCTTGCGTGATCGCTTCGGCGTGCGGAATGGCGTGCATCAGCAACCGGCGTCCGGCGTCGGTGAGGTGCCAGAGGCTGCGCCGCCCGTCCGTCGGATCGGCCTTCGCGTCGATCAGGTCTCGTTCGCGCAGCCGCTTCACAACGCCGAGAATTGTCGCCGGATCCATCGCCGTCAGCCGGCCGAGCCGGTTCTGCGATACCTCGCCTTCGTCGCCGATTTTGACCAGTGCGGCGAATCGCGTCGGTGTCAGCTGGTGACCGTTCAGCCCGTCGAAAAAGATCGCCGCGTGCCGCTGGTTGGCGCGGCGCAGCAAATGTCCGACCTGTTCCTCCAGGGCGTAACCCTCGACGAGCCGGCCCGTCCGGTCTGCCGTCTTCACCGTCATCGCGTCACCCCGCCTGCCGTTGCGGCGTTTCGCGCAATGCTTCGGTCGCCGCCGTGTCGACATCCGACAAATCGGAACGCAGGACGACGCCGAACAGCTTGCGCGCCTGCGCCACCGTGTAATAGCCCCGCGCGACATCTTTCAAGACGAGCGCGGGATCGCGCGCGTAAGCATCTCCGAATCCGCCGCCGCCCGGCGTACCGACCGCGACCATGTCGCCCACGGCGATCGGAATGTCCTGATCTTTCGAAAGATGCTCCGGCACATAGGGTTTGCCGTCGCGATAGACGGTCACGGTGTTGGGGGCACCGTCGCTGCCGCCGCGTGCGCCCTGCGGGCCGACCCGGCCATGATCCATCACGAAGGACGCCTGTGCCTCGCCACGCCGCAGCTCGACCTTGTAGTTGACCCCGAAGCCGCCGCGCTGCTGGCCCGCGCCGCCCGATCCCTCGCGCAACGCGTATTCGTGGAACAGGACCGGGTAGTATTGCTCCAGCACTTCGATCGGTTGCGTCTTGGAGATGCCGATCGTCGAACAGCCGTTGGTCAGCCCGTCCAGCGCGGCGCTGCCGCCATATCCGCCGCCGCTCAACTGGTACATCACATAGGGCCGGTTCTTGTCCGGGTCGAACCCGCCCAGGGCGAAATTGCCGCTCGACCCGGCCGGTGCCGCCGTCACGATATCGGGCAGCGGCTCGACCAACGCGGCAAAGACCGCCTCGGCGATGCGCTGTGATACCTCGGCCGCGCAACCCGACACCGGACGCGGATATTTGGCGTAGAGGAAAGTGCCTTCCGGGTCCCTGATGTGCAGCGGTTCGAACGTGCCTGCATTGATCGGTACGTCCGGGAAGATGTGCTTCATGGCGAGATAGACCGACGAGCAGGTCGTCGCGATCACGCTGTTCATCGGGCCGCGGCAGGGCGGGCTCGATCCGGCGAAGTCGAAATAGAGATCGCCGTCTTTCTTTTCGATCTCGAGTGCGATCTTGAGGGGTTCGTCGACAACGCCGTCGGAGTCGACCCAGGCGACGCTGCGATAGGTGCCGTCGGGGATCTGGGCGATCTTGGCCCGCATCTGCCGCGCGGCGCGCTGCCGCCATTCGGCGATCGCCGCCTTCACGGTGTCGGCACCGTACCGGTCGAGCAGTTGCGTCAGTTGCCGCGCGCCGACATTCAGCGCGGCGATCTGCGCCTTGATATCGCCGATCCGCTGGTCCGCGATCCGGATGTTGGAGCAGATGATGGCGTAGATTTCAGGATCCATGGTGCCGCGCTTGACCAACTTGACCGGGGGCAGGCGTAGTCCTTCCTGCTCTACGGCCGTGGCGTTGGCGGAAAACCCGCCAGGTACGGCACCGCCGATATCCGGCCAATGGCCGGTATTGGACAGCCACGAAAAGAGTTTGCCCTGATAGTAGAAGGGCATTGCGAAGCGGACGTCCATCAGGTGCGTACCGCCGAGATACGGATCGTTGACGATGTAGATGTCGCCTTCTTCCGGCGGCAGCGCGCGGCCGTCCCGGATGAATTCGATCAGGGTCGTGGTCGAGAACTGCATGGTGCCCACGAAGACCGGCAGCCCGCCTTCTCCCTGCGCGATCAACGCGCCGGTGTCGGCGTCATAGATCCCATCCGACCGGTCGTCGGCTTCCGCGATCACCGGCGAAAAGGCGGAGCGCGAGAAGGTCAAATCCATCTCGTCACAGACTTGCTGCAACCCGGCCTGAATGACGCCGAGCGTAATCGGATCGATCGCGGTCATGTGTCTGCCTCCACATGGACCAGGAGATTGCCATCCTTGTCCGCTTCCACCCGGTTGCCGGGTTCGATGACGATCGTCGTGTCCATTTGCTCCAGGATGGCCGGGCCTTCGAAGGCGGCGTCGGCCGGCAGCCGGTCGCGGGCGAAGATCGGCGTTTCGTGCCATTCCCCCTCGAACCAAACGGCGCGAGTGCCGGTCCGGGCCGCCTCGAGCGTTGTTTCCCGGCCTGAGGCCTCGAGCAGCTCATCGAGCGAAATCTGAGGACGTACGCCGATGACGGATGTCTTTAGATTGACCAGGCTCGCCCGGATTTCCGGCAGGTCGACTTGGAAACGGTCGAAATACACCGCCTCGAAGGCCCGTTGGATATCTGCGCGACTGACTTCGCCATCCGGCAGCGAGACGTCGATCAGGTGAGTCTGGCCGATGTACTGCATATCGGCGCCGTGGCGGATCGAGAGGCTCTCGACGCCGATACCTTCGGCTGCGACGAGACGCCGGCCCTCGGCGACCTGCTGGGCCAGGATTTCGTGAACCGAATCCATATCGACATCGTCAAGCGGCCGGTTCACGGTGCGGACGAAGTCGTGGCGCAAATCCGCGACGACGCATCCCAGCGCGTTGGTGATCCCCGGGCGGCCGGGAATAAGCACGCGGGGAATGGCGAGTTCGCGCGCCAGCGCCGTTGCGTGCAGCGGTCCGGCGCCGCCGAAGGCAAACAGGGTGAAGTCGCGCGGATCGTGCCCTTTCGCCAGCGAGACCATGCGGATCGCACCGGCCATGCGGTCGTTGGCGATACGGAGGATCGCGCCGGCCGCTTGTTCCGCATCGAGGCCGAGCGGCGCGCCGATGGTCTGGGTCATGATGTTGCGGATATCGGCGACCTGGGCCGCCCCGTCGGTCGCCAGTAGGCCCTCGGGATTCAAGCGGCCCAGCAACAAATTGGCATCGGTGATCGTCGGTTCGAGACCGCCCCGGCCGTAGCAGATCGGACCCGGCTGGGCGCCGGCGCTGCGCGGGCCGACGCGGAGCAGTCCGGCATCGTCGATATAGGCGATCGAGCCGCCGCCGGACCCGATCGTCCGCACATCCACCATCGGCACGTGGATCGGCATCGCATATTCGAGCTCAAGCTCGCTGCTGACCGCCGGCACCGCGTCGAGGACGAGCGCAACATCGGTCGAGGTGCCGCCCATGTCATAGGTGATGAGATTGTCGAACCCGCCGCGCTTTGCCGTGTAGGCCGCCGCCATAACCCCGGAGGCGGGCCCCGACATGACGGTCTTGGCCGCCTCGCGATCGACCAGGTCCGCGGACACCATGCCACCATTGCCGTTCATGACGAGCAGGTCGCGCCGGAAGCCTTTCGCGCTGAGCTCGGACTGCAGCCGGTCGACATAGCGGTGCAGGAAAGGCCGGACCGAGGCGTTGACGGAGGCGGTGACGCCACGCTCGAATTCGCGATATTCGGACAGCAATTCGTGTCCGGCGGTGATGTAATCGTTCGGCCATATGTCGCGCAGCAGGGCGACGGCGCGTTGTTCATGGTCCGGGTTGGCGTAGGCGTGCAGGAAATGGACGACCAGGGATTCGCAGCCATCTTCCAGCAGCCGCTGCGCCGCGGCGCGGACACCGTCCTCATCGAGCGGCACCACCACGTTGCCCTGGGCGTCCATCCGCTCATCGACTTCGAGACGGCGGTCGCGCGGGATGACGGGCTGGAAGGCGCCGAACATGCCGTAGGGCTGCGGCCGCGTCCGGCGACCCACTTCGATCACGTCGCGGAACCCGCGCGTCGTGATCATGCCCGTCGGTGCCAGTTTGCGTTCCAGAACGGCATTCGTGGTCGTCGTCGTGCCGTGAATGACCGCGTCCAGATCGGCGAGGGCGATGCCGGTTTCATCGAGCGCGTTGAGCACGCCGAACGCCTGGTTGTCCGGCGTGGACAAGGTCTTGACCACCCGCGCGCCGCCATCGCGGCGGTCGACCAGCAGCAGATCGGTAAAGGTCCCGCCGACATCGATCCCGGCGATCACCTGGATGCCGGCCTGCTCTTCTGATCCGCTCGATGTCACGCGATTTAGCCCGATTAATTTATTTGTATACAAACAAATTAATCGGGATCGGTTCGGAATGCAAGACAAACGGGCTTTGTGCCTGGATCGCTTTGCAGACCTGCCGCCCCCGCAGCGCCGGCACACCGCAGACCCGGCAACGCCGCCGACGCATGTCGCCGGGAGAGGGGCACATGTGCGGTGCCCGCTGACAAGACGGTCTCAAGGGCGGGGCTTTAGGCCCCTTTTTTATCGGGAACGGTGTCCGTCAGCGTGTGGCGTGCCGAGCCTGCCGTATCGCTCAGGTTTTCTCCCCGATTGATTTGGCCCTTTCCGGTCTCAGCGGCGAATTTTGCGTCTTTTAACGCTTCCTCCGCATTTTCGGCTTCTGACTTGACGCGATTTGGATCGAATGGTTTCGGCGCGGGTCTGGTCATTGCTACTACCCCCATCTTTGCCATCAGAAAGAGACTGTTTGTCTCGCGATTCAGTACGCTCCTTAGGACACAACTTAGGCGGCAAGTCTGACTCAAACCGATTCCAGAGGCAAGATTGTTGCACTCCGTCAGACCATATCGGGGTTATACACCTTGATCGGACGGTACTCTTTGTACCCTGGGGCCTGATCGGCCCACATGACACCGCTGGCGCAGGCGCCGTCCACCACAATGGCCTGGCCACTGACGAAGCTGGACCGGTCGCTGGCTAGGTACAGGGCCATCTGGGCGATGTCGTCCGGTGTACCGGCTCTCGGGATCGGTTGGCGCTCGGGGTAATCGGTCGCGCGTTCGGCGACCAGTTCGTCCGGCTTGCCGACGGCATTCGTCGTCAACGGTGTCGGGATGTAGCCGGGGCAGATGCAGTTCACGCGGATACTGTCTTCGCCATAGGGCATGGCGGCGGTTTTGGACATGTGGATGACCGCGGCCTTGGCGGCGGAATAGACCAGCGGCCCGCGCCCGGCCGTGACGCCCGCCATCGAGCCGGTGTTGATGATTGAGCCGCCGCCTTGCGCCCGCATCACCGGGACGGCGTGTTTCATGCCGAGAAAGACACCCTTCACCAGCACGTCGAAGGTCATGTCGAAATCTTCGGCCGGGATTTCCTCGTACAGACCAAGCGCGCCGCCGAAGCCCGCATTGTTGAACATGCAGTCGAGGCGGCCCCATTTCGCGACCGCAGTGTCGATAGCGGCCTTCACCTGGTCCTCCTGCCGCACTTCGCAGGCGACAAACACCGCTGCCTCGCCCAGCTCTGCCGCCAGCGCCTCGCCGCGTTCACGCTGCATGTCGGCGATGACGACCTTGGCGCCCTCTGCCACGAACAAGCGCACCGATGCTTCGCCGATACCGCTTGCGCCGCCGGTGATGACCGCGACTTTACCTTCCAATTCCGCCAAGACTGATTCCCTTCCCTATTTGTCCGATGCGTATGATTGTTGGTTCGGTCCGCACTATAGGAAAATTTGCACCCGTTCACCGTGCCTGAAATCGACCCGTCTCGCATTCACCGTCATAAGAACGAGTGCGCCCCGGAGGCGCAGGTTCGAATCTCCGACGGGGACGGAGCCCGGGGTCCGGTTCTTGTTTGCTCCACCGCTTCGCTACTTGAGAGCGTGGCGCGCCTCACAGGAGAAACTTCGAACTGTTTGTTTGTGTTATTCACGGAGTGGCGCGCGATTTAGGAGGAGAGCCGCACAACAAATCGAAGGTTGCCAACCCCATGTCCGAATCGGAAAGAGAAGCGAACAAGTTTCGGTTCGTGAGATCGTGAATTGACCAATTTAAGACGTCAGGAACGCGCCGCAAGAATCTACACCGTATCCGCATAGAAGCGGGCCCGGTTCCGCTGCGACCGCGCAATCGACAAAGCTGGTGCGAACCCGATGCCGCCAGACTTAACTCATTCCGCGGCGACCTCATCATCGAGCGATTCGGCCGTGCTGCCGCTGAAGTATTGGTTACGGTGGAACATGCCGGTCGGTGCGTTCAACTCGCTTCGCCGTCGTGCCGTGGCATCCATATCCAATGACACGCCATCGGCGCTGAGAACCACGCCGTAATCGTCATAGGCGCTCTCGACCGAAACGAACCCATCCAAAACGTCGTCCAAGACGCTTTCGGCCGGCCGTTCCGCCGGCGGCCCCCAGCCCCCGCCGCCGGGGGTGATGACCCGGATTAGGTCGCCCTTCCTCAGCCGGTTGCCGTCACTCATGGATTTGAGCTCATAGGGCTCCGGCCCGTCGGGATTGATAATGATGCGACCGGGCCGGCCGGACTGTCCGCCGGCGACGCCGAAAGCGGGGAATTTGCAGTTGTCGAGCCTGACACCGAGCGTGGCATCGTCGGCCAGGACGCGGACGTCGCGGATGATGCCGCAACCGCCGCGCCAGCGCCCGGGGCCGCCGGAATCGGCGTGAATGCGAAAGGCTTCGATCTCGACGCCGAACTCCATCTCAGCGAATTCGAGCGGATAGTTCTTTTGGGCCACGTAGTAGACCGCGTCGGTCCCATCGGCGTAGGTGCGTGCGCCGAAGCCGACGCCGAGACCTTCGATACAGAGGTCGACGCGTCCGGTCGCCCGGTCCTCGCTACGCAGGTAGTACAGCACGTAGACACTGGAGGCGGCCGAGGCGTCGCCGCCTGTCGCCTGCGCGATCGCGCCGAACAGGGCCGAGTTGACCCGGATCATGGTATGCGTGCGGAGGCCGATCGGCGCCGGCTCGACTGGCGCCACCAAGCTGCCCGGTCGTTTGATGATTTCGTCGATGGCGCGCTCGAACCCGGCGTTCATGCGGATGTTCGGATCGTGCATGGTGAAATACAGCCCGCACATATATTTCGGCACGCTATCGTCCATGATGAAGTTGATCGGCCCTTCGGCCTGGTCAGCGCTGCCGCTGAAGTCGAGGCTGATCTTCCCGTCCGACTTGGCAAGGGAAACGTGCACGGATTGGCTCTGATCCGTCACCACGTCGGAATCGATATAGTCGCGGAAGCCAAACGTACCGTCGGGCACACGGCGCTCGATTTCGGTGCGCAGCGCTTGTTCCGACTGCGAAAGCATGAATTCGAAAGCGTCTTCCACCGCATCGGCCCCGAACCGGTCCATCGCGTCTTCGAGCCGCCTCTTACCAAGGTGGCACGCCGCCATGAGGGCTTTCAGGTCACCGCGCATCATGTCGGGGAAGCGCGAGTTGCGCGTGAAGATACGGAACACTTCCTCGTTCAGAACGCCCTCGGCCATCACTTTGACCGGTGGGATCAGGACGCCTTCCTGAAACGTGCTGGTCGCCTCCGGGCTGATGCTGCCCGGGACCGTACCGCCGATATCCCAGAGATGCCCCCAGGATTCGGCGAAGGCGAATAGCTTGTTGTCATGGAAGACCGGCGCCAAGAACACCATGTCGGGCAGATGCGAAACGCCGCCGCCCGTGCCATAGGCGTCGTTGTAGATGTATAGGTCGCCGTCGGCCATCGTCTGACTCGGATATTGCTGGAACACGCCTTCGACAAGATTGCCGGACAGGGTCAGGCTGGTGGAGATGACGAGCTTGCCGTCGCGGTTCAGGAAAGAGGTGAAAAAATCCTTCTTTTCGCGAATGAACGGGCTCATCGCGGTGCGGTCGATCAGCGCTTCCATTTCCTCGCGGGCCGCCCGCAACGTGCCGGTGATCAGCTCCAGCGTGACGGTATCGGTCGTCGCCTCGCGGCTCATGGCCTGTCTCCCTCCTCGGTGAGAATGAAATTGCCGCCCTCATCGATCTCGCATCGTTGGCCTGGCAGGATCAATGTCGTTGTATCCAACTGGTCGACGACGCCCGGTCCCGCGATGACGTGGCCGGCGCGAAGCGCCTCGCGGCGATAGGTCGGAACGCGCATGGGGACATCCTCTTCGAAGACGACCAAGCGCTCGCCGTCCGCGGGCGCGATGGTGCCCGGCTCGACCCGGTCGAGGCGCGGCATTGCGACTTCGTCCGTGAGGCCGGTGGCGGTTACCCTGAGATTGACAATCTCGACCGGCGCTTCCTGGTCCGCAAAGGTATAGAGCTGGTTGTGCAGGCGATGGAATTCCGCGATGACACCCTCGACGCCTGCGTCGGAAACCTCGGCCGCCGCCCAGGGCACGGTGATTTCGACCCCCTGGCGCGCATATCGGAGGTCCGCCGAGGGCTCGAAACGCCGCTGATCAGGGGAGACCCCTTCCGCCTCCAAACGCGCCGTCGCCTCTCGCATCAGCTCATCGAACGTCTCCGCCATAGCGGCAAGGTCGTAGTCCGGCGCACGCTGAAGCCGTGTTCTGACGAAATCGTACCGTAGGTCCGCAGCCAGGAGACCGATCGCACAGAGGATTCCGGGATGGCGTGGGACCAAGGTACGGCGGGCGCCCAGGAGGCGGGCGATCTCCCCGGCGTGCACCGGCCCGGCGCCGCCGAAGGCGCAGAGCGTGAACGCGGCAGGATCATATCCCTTTTCGACCGAGACGACCTTCAGGGCGCCAACCATGTTGTTGTTGACGATCGCAAGGATACCGCGCGCCGCGGTCACGGTGCTGATCCCGAGAGGACGGGCGACATGCTGCTCGATCGCGCGCTCGGACAGCGCCGGGTCGATCGACACCTCGCCATCGAGAAGGTGCGGCGGAATACGTCCGAGCAGAAGATTGGCATCGGTGACCGTCGGCCGGTCGCCCCCTTTGCCGTAACAGGCTGGTCCGGGATCGGCGCCGGCACTTTCGGGGCCGACGAGCATCCCGCCCTGCTCCGTGACCGACGCGATGCTGCCGCCCCCGGCACCGATGGTGTGGATGTCGATGATCGGGATCGACAAGGGAAACGGCCCGATCTCACTATCCTTCGAGATACTGGGCTCGCCGTCGCGTATCAGGCAGACATCGGCGCTTGTCCCGCCCATGTCGATGGTCATCAAATCCGGAAATCCCGCCAGCTCGGCGACGCGCGCCGCCCCCCGGACGCCGGCGGCGGGCCCGGACAGCGCCATGTGGACCGATTGTCGGGCGGCCTGGTCGGGCGAGAAGATTCCGCCGTTCGACTTCATCACGCGAAGCGGTGCGGAGAACCCCCGCCGATCCATTTCCGTCTCGAGCTTTCTGATGTAACGCCCGACCAGCGGCTGTACGGAGGCGTTCAGGGCCGTCGCCATGCCGCGCTCATACTCTCGGAAGATCGGCAGCACGTCGCTTGAAAGCGCAATCTCGACGCCCGGCAGTTCTTCGGCGAGGATTTCGCCAGCCCGCCTTTCGTGGGCCGCATTTGCGTAGCTGTGCAGGAACAGCCCGGCGACGGCGGCGCCCTCGAGCGCCGCCCGGCGGCGCGCCGCCGCACGGCCTGCCGCTG
>JAPPPC010000287.1 GCA_028817685.1 Rhodospirillaceae bacterium | reverse complement strand
GCGGCTACCGGATCATAAATCAGCGGCTGCTCAGCTTCCACGGCAACGACCAGTTCATCGGCATGGATTTCGAAGATCCGGAAATCGATTTCGTCGGTCTCGCGCGCTCGCTCGGTATGACGGCGGAGCGGGTGGAGGATCCCGCCGCCGTGCGGCCCGCCCTCGACAAGGCCATCGCCAGTGGCGGACCGGTGTTGCTCGACGTCGCGGTCGAACGGTCGGTCGGTTAGTTAGGCATTCTCGGTTGCGATACGGTTTCGAAGCGGACAATTGCGGCGTAATCTAGCCGAGGCGAAACCCGGAACCGGAATCATGCCCAAACAGCTTCTCCTTGTCGCCCACGCGCCCTCGCCCAATACCGAGCGGCTGCGTGACGCGATCGCGGCCGGCGTCGCGGCGGCCGAAAGCGAGGAGATCGAGCTTGTGGTGCGTTCGCCCTTCGAGGCCGGCCCGGAAGAGGTGATGGCCGCGCGGGCCGTGATCCTCTTCACGACGGAAAATCTCGGCTATATGAGCGGCGCCCTGAAGGATTTCTTCGACCGGACCTATTATCCGGTGCTGGAGGAAAAACAGGGTCTCGCCTACATGCTGATCATCCGCGCCGGCCATGACGGTACCGGCACGCGGCGCGGGGTCGAGACGATCATTACGGGCTTGCGCTGGAAGGCGGTGCAGGAGCCGTTGATCTGCCGCGGCGATTTCGACGAGGCTTTCGTCGGCCAGTGCGAAGAGGCCGGCATGCTGATGGCCGCCGGACTCGATGCGGGAATTTTTTAAGACTGGCTTCCTTATCGGAGCTTTGCCGTTTGGTCTTCTAGCCCGGGCATGCGGCCTGTAACCGAGAGAGCGGGAAGTCGCGCGCCAGCCCTTTGGGAAGGATGGTTAGCATGCCGTCATCTGACGACAGACGCGCGATCGTCCGCAGGTCGTTGGCCATGGACAAGGCCTGAGCTCGTCCAAGCTGCCGGTTCGGTTCCGCAAAGGAGAAGGCGTTCGGGTCGGCGGCCATGCGTTCCGCGATACTGTCTATACGCTGCGGTGAAACGGGATGCGAGCCATGGCTGGCCGCGGCCGCCAGGGGGTCATGCCACCGGACGGCGAGAAAATAGATGGCCATGCCCGCCGGTGTCGCCCCGATAGCGGCGAAATGATCAAGCGCAAAACTGTCCGCTTCTATTTCCTGCTGTTGGGAGGCCGCACCCGCCAGCCCGCCTCGATGCCGGAGAACAATGTGCCCAACTTCGTGTGCCATAATGAAAAGGATGCTCGATTTAAGGACCTTGCCGGAGACGTCGTTCACATAAGAATCCGCAAGCGCCGCGCTGCGGTCGATACCGAAGGCCGTGAGCGGTGCGGGCAAGGGCCGCTGTTCGCGGAGGAGCGCCCAAAGATAGGTTTGGATCTGTTCTGCGCTGCAGCCGTGTTTTTCGAACCATGCGTATAGGATGGCCAGGTCGTCGATGAATCGAACGGATTCCATGGGCACATAGACCGTCGCCGTTGCGGGGATGGCCCAAAAAGCAAGCGGATGACGTCCGCGGTCTACGAATTTCACCGTAACCTTGGCTGCAGCGGGGCGGTGGGTTCGCGGGGTCGCACGGACGATATCCTCCGTCACCATCAGCCTGATATTCGGCGCCATGGACTGGTGGGCTTCGGCGATTTCTTTGCCGCTATATAAGGTCGCGGCGGTGGCTGGCCCCATCAAGATGAGCGCCACCGCAAAAACAATGGCGCCGCGAATCAGCATGGCTGATGAAGATCGTCGAAGACGGCGCGCGCGCGAGGATCGGGCGGCGAATTGCTGCGACCGAGCGCCCAGGCGGAAAATTGATCAAAGTCGCCCCACGCACCAGACCAAACCGGCTGCAAAAGATGGACCTTTATCGCCGCAAGATTGTCCTGATCGCGGGCTGAACCATCGGCATCGTTGCGCGCCAGGCAATTCAAGCTTCTCACTTTCTCTAGCGCGTTGTTCCGGTCGAAGGCCGCGTTATCGACCTTGCCGCCGCCAGCCGGTATGGCGCGTGAGCTGCCGGTGATCTCTTCGGTTGGGGTCTTGACGGTAATTGGGTTCGACAGGGAGACGAACGCGTAGCCGACGAGTGTGAGGAGAACGAAAATTGGCGTTCCCAGTAAAACGCTGCCGCCCGTTCCTATGTTCTCTTTGGTGATTCGGAAGTCGATTTTTTGGACGGAACGCCAGAACGCGATCATCACGATGATCGCGATGATAAGAATCAGTGCAGAAAGCGTAATTCGCTCGCCGATTCGAAACAGCACGACTGTTTTTAATGCGTCATCCACCGCGGGCTCCTCGCAGCTCAGGCGTCATACCCTTCAACCGAATAGTATGGTATCGGCGATTTTCTCCGCCGTCATGATCGTTGGGAAGTTGGTGTTGGCCGAGGGCACGACGGGGAAGATGGAGGCGTCCACGACGCGCAGTCCGGTGACGCCGCGTACCCGGCCCTGATTGTCGGTGACCGCCATCGGGTCGTCGTCCGCGCCCATGCGGCAGGTACAGGACGCATGCCAGACGCCGACGGCGGCCTTGCGGATGAAGGCTTCGGCTTCATCCTCATCGTTGCAGACACCCTCCAGGGTGAAGTCTTCCATGATGAAGTTTTCGACCAGATAGCGCCGCAGGAATTCCGGCCCGTCGAGCAACCCGGCCATGATGCCGGTGAGGAACTTGTTCTTGGCGTTGATGGCGCCGACCTGGCGGACCTTGTCGGAGTAGGCGGCCGGGAATGGGTGGCTCGTGACCTTTTGCATGGACGGATCGGCGTAAAGCGGCGCCAGCCGAACGATAGCGTCGGCGATCCGTTCCAGGTCGCGCCGGTCTGACAGCAGGTTGAAGTCGACCTCGGGCTCGTCTGCCCAATGGGAGGACTTAAGCTTGACCTCGCCGGTTTCGGAAAATGTCTTGTTGACGAAGATCACGAAGGCGGCGATCTGCTCGCCCACCTTGTGCCAGGAATTTTTCGAGGTGCAGACGACGAACATGTCGCCATTGGGCGCGCCACCCATGCCGGAGGTGTACCGCATGCCGATATGCATGTGCCGCCGCGAGAGCTCGTTCTTGACGCGGCCCTGACGTTTCAGGAAGGCGGCGATGGCAACGGAAGGATGATCCA
>JAPPPC010000382.1 GCA_028817685.1 Rhodospirillaceae bacterium | reverse complement strand
GCTACGGTCCTCCTACCCGTCCGCCCAAAGCGACGCCAAACAGCTTCTACAACAAGTTCACAATTATCCCGGCATCGAGCTGGTCGAGTTGCCGTACGACTACATTCCCGGCGAAGCTGGGCGCGAGACGATGCGCAAGGCCGCAATAGCGCTCCTGAAGAAAAACCGCGCGCGGATCGACGGTGTATGGCTGGCGACCGGCCCGAACGAACACAATCCGGATTTCGTTCGCGATGTTTTGGCTAAGGGCAAACCGATCGTCTACGCGAATAACAAAAAGGCCGTTCACGCCGGCGCCTTGCTGTGCCTGGTTTCGACCGCTGAAATAAACGGGCGCTCCATCGCCGCGCTCGCCGACGCGATTTTCAAAGGCACGCCCGCGGGCGAAATCCCAGTCACGCGGCCGGACTCCTTTTCCGTCGGGCTGAACGTCGCCACGGCAACGAAACTCGGCATCGTCATCCCGTCGCATATCGTCGAGTTGGCGGAGGGCAATATCGTCCGATAGAGGCTTCGCCCGGTGAATATTTACAAAAAATATATTCTGGCGACCCTGCCGATCGTGCTCCTGGGAACGGGCCTTCTAGGTTACTGGTCCTATTCGCACTCACGCGACGCGCTGTACCGTACGGAACAAGAGATCCTGACGCTTCAGTTGAACGAAGCGATCAACCAAATCGTCGACCGGCGATTCAAGCTGCTCAATAGTACAGGTCTATCGGGCATCACCTCCTTCGTGAAGCGGTATAAGTCAGAAGTATTCGCTGATCTGCGCGCGCTGGGACACAAGACCGACCGCCGCATCTTCATCATCGATTCCGTGGGCGAGGTTATCTTCTGCAGCGATTGCAATTCCAACACACCGTTGTCTTGCTGGTCCAACCTGGCGCTGAAAATGCGAAATCCGACATCGGGAACGCATCTCGCCTCAAAATCCGATCACGCGATATTTGCCGCTGCGCCCTACCGAAAGCCGAATTGGGACTGGGTGATCTTTATCACGCGGACGGAATCGGAAATTTCGAACAAGGTCGATTCCATCGCGCAGTTCGCACTGATGATCTCGCTGCTATCCACCATGTCGGTCGCGATCATTCTTGCCAGTATCACACGGCACCTTCTCGTAAAGCCGATTCTGAAACTACAGGCCGCCGCTTCAATTATCTCGCGACGGCGGACCATCACCGAAATCGACATCAAGTCCGACGATGAACTCGGTCATTTGGCACGGGATGTGGAGAAGATGTCCCAATCGATCGCCGAATATGTCGATGCGGCGGATGCTGCAAATCAGGCGAAGTCGAACTTCCTCGCCACGATGAGCCACGAACTCCGAACGCCGTTGAACGGTGTCCTGGGGCTGGCTCAGCTGCTTCAGAAAACACCTCTTGATCGCGACCAAAAGAAAAACGTCGACGCGATTCTGTCATCCGGTCAGACCCTGCTTTCCGTCATCAGTGACGTTCTGGATATGAGCCGGATCGAAGCGGGCGGCCTGCAGTTGGAAGACAAGCCGTTCAATCTGAATGATCTGATTTCCACCGTCGTCACGCCATTTCAGAGTCTGGCCACCAAGAAAGGCCTGAAACTATCCGTCACCAAGACACTCGGAGACCTTGATGCCTTGACCGGCGACAGTGTGCGCCTGCGTCAAATTCTCTGGAACCTATCGAGCAACGGCATAAAGTTCACCGATGAAGGACAGGTGACCCTGGAAATTCGGGAGATCGACCGATCCAGCGAGAATATCCTGATCGCCAAGGACCGCGTGTTGCACTTTGTCGTGTCGGACACGGGATGCGGTATTTCGGAGGACCGAATTGACGCGATCTTCGATGCATTTACGCAGGAGGACAGTTCGATTGCGCGGAAGTTCGGCGGAACCGGCCTGGGTCTTTCGATCGTGAAACAGCTGACCGAATTGATGGGCGGTTCGATAACGGGCGAGAGCCATGTCGGCAAAGGTACGCGGTTCGACATCTTTCTTCCATTCCACGAAGCTGCGCTGGAAAATAGCGAAACCTTGGATCAGGGAGCCTCGGCAAGCGCATTCGCCGACATGCCGTCACTTAATATCCTGCTCGCGGAAGACAATGACGTGAACGCAATGATCGCGACAGCCTTCCTCGAGAATCTCGGGCACAATGTCAGGCATGTCGAAAACGGCCAACTCGCGGTGACGATCGCCCAGGAAGATTGGGCTGATATGATCATGATGGACATCCACATGCCGGAAATGGATGGCATCGAGGCCACGAAACGCATACGCCAATCGAAACCGCGCGGCACCTTACCGATCATCGGCCTGACCGCTGAGGCCTTTGTCGAGCGCCATGACAAGTTCATCGAGGACGGTATGGATTTCGTCCTGACCAAGCCGTTCACAGAGCAGCAGATGGCGGCCACGATCGCGCGTTACCGCCCTTCCGAAACGCAGCGCACACCGGCCCGCACCGAACCGGCAAAAGCGTTGCCTTGCGCGAAAGAAATTGGGGACGCGCAGGAAAGTCTTGCGCACCAATCCGTGCCAATTGGCGACGACTCCAAACTCGACGAACTGAGCCAAAAGATCGACGAAGATACCCTGGCGACCCTTCTCACCACCTCCGAAGAATGTTTGGAGGAGCGCGTTGTCAAGCTACGGGCCGGTGTGAACGGCTCTGATTCCGACGCCATTTACGCAGCCGCCCACTCGATGAAGGGGGCGTGCGGCTCTATGTTCGGTGTCCGAATGTCTGCGCTGGCCGCCGTTGTCGAAGAGAACTCGCAGGATCTCAATATGACGCGCGAGCTGCTTCCGGAAATCGAGAAAACGGCCACCGAAACGATAAGCTGGTGGCGCAGCAAGCGGATGGCATCCTAACCACCCCTGCCGCCACTATAGTCCCATTGTCCAGAGGCTCCGCGTTGGTCCGATGCGGGTCGCGCGGCGCGTTTTCACGGCACCGTACGAACGACCGCCCGGCGGCTTTAAGCGCCTCGATAAAATTAAAACAAACTTTTATACAATTTAATTTCTATTTATTCACAATAATAAAGTAATTTTTCAAGTAATTCAAAACGATACTTGTTGTATTATTTTTGAAATCAGCTAGTATTTATTTGTCATTTCTTCCTGCCATACGAAATGATCGAGTAAACCTCCGTA
>JAPPPC010000274.1 GCA_028817685.1 Rhodospirillaceae bacterium | reverse complement strand
CGCAATCCGGGCGTCGGCGCATTCGTCAACTCCGTCGGCTCAGAAGACGAGGCCGTCGCCAAGAAAATCCTATTCGAGCGCAAGGTATCGCTCCTTATTCTTTGCCGCAGCATGCCCGTCGACCCCAACACGTCGCGATCCATTCTCTATTTCAATCTGTTGAACGGCGTTCTGCCGGATTGGCTCGTTCCCCTGCGTTTGCCAATCCATATCGGGATCGACTATTCGGTATTCCGCGTTAGGCCATCGGATTAGAATGGGTTCGCTTCGCCGCGCCGGACAGCTCGAGATCCCGTAAACAACTCGCTGTCGTGGCCGAAGGACGACCCTCGACACACCCCCGGACTGTAGAAGCGTGCCCGCACCCGCTATCATCTCGCAGCCCTTGCGCACAACGTGCTAACCACTGAATCCAATGAAAAAGGTCGTTCCATGACAACTCCATCCAAACACGCGCTTAACGGCATCCGCGTCATCGACGCCGCCACGGTCATCGCCGGCCCCACGATCGGGATGCTGCTTGGCGATTTCGGCGCCGACGTGATCAAGGTCGAACACCCACGCGGCGACGTCCTGCGCACGACAGGTGCGCAGAAGGACGATGTCGGGCTGTGGTTCAAGATGGCGAACCGCAACAAACGCTGCGTTACGCTCTGCCTTAGCAAGCCCAAGGGTGCCGACTTGTTCAAGGAGATGATCAAGAACACGGATGTGCTAATCGAGAATTTCCGTACCGGCACGATGGAAAAGTGGGGCCTCGGCTGGGAGGACCTGAAAGCGATCAATCCGCGCCTCGTCATGGTCCGAGTCACCGGTTTCGGCCAAACGGGCCCGTATAAGAACCGGCCCGGCTTCGGCACCGTCGCGGAGGTCTTCAGCGGGTTCGCCAACATTACCGGGGAAAAAGACGGCCCGCCGACATTGCCGAACTTCGGCCTCGCCGACGGCATCGCCGCGGCCTACGGCACCTTCGCGACGATGTTCGCCCTCTATCACCGCGACGCGCAAGGCAGCGGCGAGGGCCAGTTCATCGATCTTTCGATTTACGAGCCGATCTTCCAGGTGTTGGGGCCGCAACCGCTCGCCTACGACCAGCTCGGCGTTATCGCGCAGCGCATGGGCAATCGTTCGGACAACAACGCCCCGCGCAACACTTACGAGACACGCGACGGCAAATGGGTCGCGATCTCGACCAACTCGCCCGCCATCGTGACCCGGGTACTGACGTTGTGCGGCGGTGCGGACGCCGCAAACGACCCGCGGTTCCAGACACCCGCCGGCCGCGTCGAGCATATCGAGGAAGTCGATGGGATGGTCGCCGACTGGATCAAGCAGCGCGACCAGAAGGAAGTCCTCGCCGCCTTCGAAGAGGCCGAAGCCGCCATCGGACCGGCCTACGACATCGCGCAAATTTTCGACGATCCGCAGTACCGGGCGCGCAACGACATCGTCGCGCTGGATGACGAGGATCTGGGTCAAATCCGCATGACCGGCGCCTTTCCGGTGATGTCCGGAACCCCCGCCGAAATCCGCCATGCCGGCCCCCGCAAGGGCCAGCACAATGACGACATCTTTAAGGGCGAGTTGGGACTCGATGAAGCGGCGTTGGGGGCATTGCGGGAAGATGGTGTGATTTGAGCATTACAAGGTCGGATCCGCGCTCACCCGGACCAGTCGCTTTCCCAAATTCTCGCCCTTCATCATGCCGATGAAGGCATCGATCGTGTTGTCGATCCCGTCGACGATGTCCTCGTAATAGACGATCCGCCCGTCCTTCATCCGCTCGGCAATCCAGGGCAAAAATTCGTCGAACTGGTCCATATGCGCATAGATGCTGAAGCGCTGCATCACCGCATTCTTGGCCTCAACGTTGGCGAGGTTGCGCGGCTCGTAGCGCTCCGCATTGTCGTATTGCGAGATCATGCCGCAAACCGGGATGCGCGCGCCCTGATTGATGCGGTCGAGCACCGCCTCCAGGGTCTCGCCGCCGACATTTTCGAAATAGATATCGATGCCGTCCGGGCAGTACGCGTCGAGCGCCGCCCCGATCGAAGGAACGGTCTTGTAGTTGAAGGCCGCGTCGTAGCCGAGCTTCTCGACGATATGGGAGACCTTGGCATCGCTGCCGGCGCTGCCAACGACCCGGCATCCCGCCAGCTTGGCGATCTGGCCCGCCACCTGCCCCACCGCGCCGCTAGCCGACGAAATGAACGCCGTCTCGCCCGGCTGCGGCTTTCCGATGTCCAGGATACCGACCCGAGCCGTCAGGCCCGGCATGCCGATCACCGTAACGGCGTGCGAGATCGGCCCCAGCGACGGGTCAATCACGCGCAGATCGCCGCCGCCCGGAGCCAGGCTGTACAGTTCCCAGCCGAGAAAGCCCCAAACGAAATCGCCCTCCGCGAACGCCGGGTTGCGCGACGCTTCAACCTGGCCGACCACGCGCGCCGGGATGACCTGGTCCAGCGGAAAGGTCTTGCCGCTCGGATAATTCGCCGTGCCCCCCATGCGCCCGCGCATATAGGGATCGCAGGACAGGTAGATATTGCGCACCAGCACGTCGCCCTCGGACAGGACCGGCACGGATTCGTCGCGAACCGCGAAACAGGCGGGTGTGACCGGCCCCGCAGGCGGTTGAACGAAATAGATAGAACGGTTTTTCATACGGTCGTTTCCTTCAACCTTCTGGGCGCCGCGCGGCGCGTCATTTCCACCGATGGTACGTCAGGGCCAGCGCGATACAGTGCCGGAGTTCGGCTTCCGGCAACGGCGCCTCCGCGTCAAACAACACGGCGCGATTGCCGTCATATGTCAGCGTATCCGGGTAGTGCTGTTTGAAGGTATAGACCAGCCTGGTTTGGCAATGAACGTATAACGCGCAGCGATCATCCGGCCCTTTGATGCGATCGATCCGAATCGTGGACCCGCTTTTCGTTTGGGGGGTCAGATAGGATGGCTGTCCCCAGCGCAGCCCCTCCTCGATTTCGCCGACCGCCTCCAAACCCATCGCCGTTTCGAAGATCAACGATCGCAGCGCCCGCAGCGCGCGCGCCGCCGGTTCGGGATAGGCCGCGAAGACGGCCGCGACCTTGGGGTCGTCGAAGGCGTGATCCATGGCGCGCCGCTCAGCCCTTCACCACGTGGAGCACAAT
>JAPPPC010000415.1 GCA_028817685.1 Rhodospirillaceae bacterium | reverse complement strand
GTATTAAGTAAGTATTAACAAACGTTTCTAATTGTATAGAATTTTATTTGTTTATTAGTTTTCTGTCCTTTGCAACTCAGGATTTATACTAGTCTAAACACCGTAGAAAAAGCATTCACACCAATGATTCCGCGGTATTTTAAAGTAAATATCCGTTAATCAATTTACCCGTATCCCGTTTTTCATTTTCCGAATGAATCGGCCGAAAACATGATTAACGATTCAACTTCTACTTCTTTAACAAGCGGTTAACGGAAGTTGAGGCGGAAACTTTACCGTCGCCGGTGTAACGCTCGTGGTTCGCCTCAATTTTCGAGAGGTTGTAGAGGTAGTTCACCATCATCCCAGCGGATTGCGAAAGCCCCTGCGCTGACGCGTCGGCCAGCCAGTTCAACCGTTCCACTTGCGCACCGTTTGTCAGGTGGAAATGCGCGACGGGATCCGCGGCCCTGCCCCGCCGGTTCTTCTCGCGCAGCAGATAGCGCGCGCAGAGTTTTGTGAGCACCGGCTCCACGACGGCCTGCTTCGCCGCATCCGAAGACCAATCCGAATTGTCGAACAAGTGGGTCAGCGGCGACTCCCCTTCCGCCAACTCAAACAGCTCGTTGAGTGACGCGAGATCCTCCTCAGCAATAATTTCGTCACCGTTTTGTGACGAACGGCGGACCCAGCGCGCGAATCCTGGGATAGGCGACAAGGTCGAGAACGTCTTCAGCTTTGAAAATTCGGCTTGCAGTTCGTCGACCACTCGCTTGATCAAGAACCCGCCGAAACTGATACCCACGAGGCCCCGCTGGGCATTGGTGATCGAATAGAAGATGGCGGTATCCGCTTCCGCAGGATCCGTGACCGGTGCCGACTCGTCGAGCAGCGCGTTGACGTTGCCAGCCAGCCCGTTGACCAGCGCAACCTGAACAAAGATCAACGGCTCGTCCGGCATTCGCGGGTGAAAGAAAGCGAACAGACGCCGGTCGGCCTCCAACCGGTTTTTAAGATCGTCCCAACTGCGGATTTCATGAACGGCTTCATACGCGATCAGCTTTTCAAGCAGAGAGGCCGGCGAGTCCCAAGTAATGCGGCGCAATTCAAGGAACCCAACGTCGAACCAGGAAGCCAGCAGCGTGCGAAGATCGTCATTGAGCGCCTTCATTTCCGCGGTATCCGCGAGGTCGATCAGGTCGGAGCGTAAATCAACCAGGAACTTGACGCCTTCCGGCAACGCATTGAACTGGGTCATTAACCGCAGCCGAGGCGGCTGTAGCGCTTGGCGCAACGTCTCCTGCACAGCGGGCCGGTTTTCAGTATCAGCCGTCTGCAGCGCGGCGATAGCACTGTCGATCGCTCCCGTGTCCGGGCCGAATTCGTCCGCAACGATGCGCAAGAACCGCTGTCGCCCTTCCGGCTCCAACTCCAAATAGGTATGGCCCAGTGCCGCGGCACGCGCACGTGCGGACACCTCGCCCCCACGCGCTTCGAGACAGGCCACCATCTGCTCACGCAGACTTTCAGCATCATCCTGCGACGACAGGTCCGGCGACACCTTCGTGCTGGAGGTCACCGATCCGGCGATATCGTTCCAGGCGCCGATCAGTCGTTTGAAAAGCGAACTCGTTTCACCCATGGCTTGTCACTTCTTCATCTTGTTTCAACTGCCGTAATACACCAGGCAATGTTTCAATTATATCATCGGCCACCAGCCCGGGACCGAATGCCGCAGCCGCGGCACCGTGCAACCACACCGCCGTGCAGGCGGCGTCAAAAGAATCCTGCCCTTGCGCCATCAAGCCGGTGATGAAGCCAGCCAGAACATCGCCCGAGCCTCCGGTCGCCAATTCGGGTGGCGCATTGTCGTTGATCACCGCCCGGCCATCTGGCGCCGCAATGACAGTATCCGCGCCCTTTAGCACCACAACCGCCCCGCTCTGCGCGGCGGCGCGCCGGACACGGGACAGCTTGTCCCCTTCCGTATCGAAGAGACGGGCGAATTCACCGTCATGGGGTGTCAAGACGCAGGGCCCGGTAATCGTTTCGCCCAACAAGGGCGCGGCGTCCTCAAACACCGTCAAGGCGTCCGCATCGAGCACAACCGATTTACCGCTGCGCAGCGCAGCGAGTGCCCGTTCCCGCGTATTTCCCGAAACGCCGTTGCCGGGACCGACGAGACAGGCCGTAACGCGACGCTCACCAACGAATTCGGCGAAGCTTGCGGTATCCAAAAAAGCGTGAACCATCACCGATAGTAAGGTGATCTTGTAGACCACGAACGCCTCGCTCGGCACGATAGCGGTTACCAGGCCTGCACCGGCACGTTGCGCCGCTCGCGCCGCCAGCCGCGCGGCACCGGTCATGTGGCGCCCGCCTGTAACGACCGCATGGCCGCGGCTGTATTTGTGATCTTCCAACTGCGGCCACGGAAACCGCCCGGCCCATAAGCCGGGCCCGTTAGCGGCTTGCGCGGGGGAAATATCGGCCAAAACGGCATCAGGGATGCCAATATCGGCCACCAGAACCTCGCCGCAATAGGCGCGTCCGGGCAGCAACAAGTGACCAGGCTTACGGCGAAAAAAGGTGACGGTGAGACGTGCGCGCGGCGCGACACCCATGACCGCACCGCTGTCCCCGTGGATCCCGCTGGGCACGTCGACTGCGACGACAGGCCTGTTGCCAATCGCCTCGATCGTTTCGCGGGCCGCCCCTTCAAGGTTGCGCGTCAGCCCCGCTCCGAACAACGCATCGACCACCAGATCCGCGTCATCGAAAATTGCTGGCGATAGGGGTTCAACACGACCGGTCCAGCGGTCGGCATTGATCTTTGCGTCGCCTTTTAGAGCCTCGGTATCCCCCAGTAGCGCGACGCGCACCGGCCAACCTGCTTCACTTAAAAGACGGGCGACGACGAACCCGTCGCCGCCATTGTTCCCCGGACCGCAGAGGATCGCGACGGAACACCTATCCCAGCGGTCTTGGATCGCCGCCGCTATCGCCTGCCCGGCGTTTTCCATCAGGGTCTCGCTGGCGATACCGGCGGAAACGGCGCCTTCGTCCGCTTGGTACATCTCCTCGACAGAGAGCAAAACATCTGCGCCCGAAAACACTAACGCCCCCTCATTCCTCTCACTGCGCAACGCTTTGGCCGTGAACCAAGCGCTTCGTGCGGGAC
>JAPPPC010000468.1 GCA_028817685.1 Rhodospirillaceae bacterium | reverse complement strand
CATCATCGCCAAGGACCCGGACATCTTCGCCGAAGCCTGCGGCCTGCCCGACGCGGCCAAGTCGGCCAAATTCTTCATGGTGGAAGATCAGGGCGCCGGACCGGACAGGCCGTTCTCCGGCGAGAAGCTTTCGCTGGCGCTGACCATCTACCGCGCCGCGGATTTCGAGGCGGCAAAGCGGCAGGTCCAGGATGTGATGGACTTCCAAGGCGCCGGGCATTCGGTCGGCATCCACACCGCCAATGCGGATCATTACCGTGAGCTGGCGGAAGATCTGAAAGTCGTTCGGGTGCTGGTCAATCAGGCGCACACATTCGGCAATGGCGGCTCCTTCACCAACGGGTTGGAGTTCACCCTGTCCATGGGCTGCGGCACCTGGGCCGGCAACTCGATCTCGGAGAACCTCAACTGGCGGCACTTCGTCAACATCACCCACCTGGTGACCGAGATTCCGGAAGACAAGCCGAGCGAGGAAGCGCTGTTCGGCGCCCATTGGGCCAAATACGGGAAGTAATGCGATGAATTTCGAAGAACACGCGGCGAAGCCTTTGCTTGCCGCGGCCGGTATCGCCGTGCCCGAAAGCGCGCTGGCGGCCACGCCGGCCGATGCCGCGGCGGCGGCGGAAAAGATCGGACCCTGTGTGGTCAAGGCGCAGGTGCCGACCGGCAAACGCGGCAAGGCGGGCGGCATCAAGCTCGCCGGCAGTCCGGCCGAGGCCAAGGCGGCGGCGCAACAGATCATCGGCATGGACATCGCGGGCAATACCGTCGAGCAGGTGCTCGTCGAGGCGCAGGCGGACATCGCCGCGGAGTACTACGCCTGTGTGTTGACCGACGCGGCGTCAAAGGGACCGCTGATGCTGTTCTCGACCGAGGGCGGCATGGATATCGAGGAGGTCGCGGATGCCGACCCGGACAAGATCGTCCGGCTGCCGATCGATATCCGCAGCGGCATGGATCGCGCGGCGACGGAAACGGCGCTCGGCGGTATCGGGCTCGGCGACAAGACCGGTCCGGTTGCCGACGTGCTGGAGAAGCTTTATGGCGTCTACGTCAACAACGACGCCGATCTGGTGGAGATCAATCCGCTGATCGCGACCGGTGCGGGCGACATCGTCGCGCTCGACTGCAAGTTCTCGCTGGAGGATTCCGGCGCCAACCGGCGGCCGGAACTGGTCGAGAAAGGCGCACCGGAGAAGCTGACCGAGTTGGAAACCCGCGGCCGCGATCTCGGCCTGCGCTACATCGAGCTGGACGGGGATGTCGGGGTGCTGGCGAACGGCGCCGGCTTGACGATGACCACCATGGATGTCGTGCGCCACTATGGCGGCGAACCGGCGAACTTCCTGGAGATCGGCGGAGAGGCCTACACCCTGGGCAAGCCGGCGCTCGAGCTGGTGCTGTCCAATCCGAACGTCAAATGCCTGCTGGTCAATTTCTGCGGCGCCTTCGCGCGCACCGACGTGATGACCGAAGGCATCGTCAATGCCTGGCAGGAGCTGAAGCCGACGCTCCCGGTCTTCTTCACGATCCACGGTACCAATGAGGATGAGGCAATCGCCCTGGTGCGTGACCGGCTCGATATGGAGCCGTACGACCTCATGGACGATGCAGTGAAGGCGGCCGTGGCCGCGGCAAGTGGCGAGAATCCGTAATATGACATCCCTACGATCCTATATCCCGGTTTCTCAGCAGGAGACGTCTCGCTGGCGATGCGGGGACATCGGCAAGAGACGTCGACGCAGTGAGAAACCGGGATATGGGACCCGGTGGGCGCCTTCGCGAGCTCACCGGCTGCGTTGCGCAACGCTTGTGATGGATGGCATCACGGCGCATTGCGCGCCTAACCGGGTGAACTCGCGAAGTCGTCGTAGGGACGTCATATTACGGATTCTCGCCACTGAGGAGGCGTCGTCATGATCGTCAAGAAACACGAGCGGGTGCTGATCCAGGGCATCACCGGCAAGCAGGGCAGCTTCTGGACCGAACGGATGCAGGCCTACGGCACCAACGTCATGGGTGGCGTCAACCCGCGCCGCGCGGGCGAGACCGCCTGCGGCGTGCCGGTCTACGCCTCGGCGGTCGAGGCGGCTAAGGATGGCGGTTTCGATGTGTCGGCCATGTTCATCCCGCCGATGCTGGCGAAGGACGCGGCCCTCGATGCGATCGAGGCGGGCGCCAAAGGGATCGTCTGCCTGACCGAGCATATCCCGGTCCAGGACGTGATGTATTTTCTCGCCGCCGCGCGCGAAGCCGGCTGCTGGGTGATCGGCCCGAACACCACGGGCGTGGTCACCGCGGGCGAGTGCTTCGTCGGATTCATGCCGGTCTTCGAGGAACGGGTCTTCCGGCCGGGCGATATTGGCATCGTCTCGCGCAGCGGCAGCCTCGGCACGCTCGTCTGCATGAAGATGGTCGAGGCCGGCTTCGGCACCTCGACCTTCATCGGTATCGGCGGCGACCCGATCATCGGCTCGACGACGCTCGATGCGCTGAAGGCGCTCGATGCGGATGAGCGCACCAAGGGCATCGTTCTGATCGGCGAAATCGGCGGCGAGATGGAGGAGGAAGCGGCGGAATACGCCAAGGGCATGGACAAGCCCATCGTCGCCTTCATCGCCGGCGCCGCATCGCCGCCCGGCAAACGCATGGGCCACGCCGGCGCCATCGTCATGGGCGACCGGGGCACCTATGCGTCGAAGCGCAAGGCGCTGGAAGCGGCGGGGGTCGTTGTCCTCGATACGCCGTCGCTGGTCGGCGAAGCGATGCGCGAGGCGATGGGATAGCGGCGAGTGCGGTTCGATATTCGTTGTGTTCCGAAAACAAATGCGGAACAATCGAAGCTATGAATATCTCGCTATCACCTGATCAGAAAGCGCTTGTCCAGCGGCTTGTCGCGAGCGGACGCTGCCGCTCTGAAACCGATGCCGTGAACGAAGCGTTCAGGTTGTTAGAGGAAGATGAGCAGTTCCTGGAAGACCTACGGCACGATCTTCGGACAAGCCTAGACGAAGCGAACGCCGGTGATGTCGCACCGTTCGATCAAACGCTGGCAGATCAAATTAAGACGGATGGCCGGAAAGCCCTGGCAGAGCGCGGACACCAGGATGTATGAGCCGCTGTCTCATCACGCCGACGACTCGCCGAAGCCTGAGCGATAT
>JAPPPC010000167.1 GCA_028817685.1 Rhodospirillaceae bacterium | reverse complement strand
CTGCCGGTGTCTGCGCCGCGTGCAGATTGTTCTCGCAAACATAGAGCATCGGCAGTTTCCATTTCGCCGCTATGTTGATGGATTCGTGAAACGGCCCCGCATTCGACGCGCCGTCGCCGAAAAACGATACGGCAACTCGGCCGTTGCCCGCCAATTGCGCCGCCAACCCGGCGCCGGTCACGATCGAAATGCCACCCGCGACGATGCCGTTCGCGCCCAGCATGCCGATTTCGAAATCGGCGATATGCATCGAACCGCCCTTGCCCTTGCAGTAACCGGCCTCGCGCCCGTACAGCTCCGCCATCATGCGGTCCAGGTCGGCGCCCTTGGCAATGCAGTGGCCGTGCCCGCGGTGCGTGCTGATGATCTGGTCTTCCTTCTCCAGCGCAGCGCAGACACCGACAGCGACCGCTTCCTCGCCGATATAGCAATGCACGACACCGTAGATATCGCCGCTGTGGTAGTCGTCGGAGGCGCGTTCCTCGAAGCGCCGTATCGTCTGCATCTGGCGCAGCATCTCACGCTGTTTTTCGGGGCTCGGATAGCTCATCGCGGTTCCTTTGGCGTTGCATGATCCAAGGCCATGCTACGCGACCCGCCCCGGCGTCTCAATGCGCACGGATTACTGCCATAAGCTGCTCGGCAAGCTAATCGTGACCGAAAATTTCTTCGAGCGAACAAAGAACCAATAAATTCCCGATTGATTGAACACCCGTGAGAGGTCCGCTAATGTTTGTTCGTTCGAACATCAGACTTGATATGCCGCAGCGCGCACTTAAACCAATACTCACTTTACTTGTGCTGATGATTTACGGATGTGCGCCCGTAAAAATAGACGGCAAATCCGAGAGTTTGGCACCGGCCAACATCGTGACTTCCGCAACCGCGCCCTCGGTCCCCGTTCATTTTCATCTAGATGGCACGAAAACTTTAAATCACCGATTGCAGTACGCGACATATGCCCGTGGCGGTGGCGGCTATATTTTTGATTTTTCCGATGCCGCCAAAGGCGCTGCTATTACGGCAATCGATAAAAACTTTCTTCGTAATGATGCACGCAATGGATCATTTTGGATCGACCTGGTTTTCTCCGATTTGGATGTGCACGTAAGTTGCCGCAAAGGTTTCTTTACGATCACCTGTGGGGGCTCATCCAAAATTTCAGCCTCATTGCTCTTAAAATCGCCAAACGGGCGCTCCTCAACGGAACTTCTTTCCGTCTATAGCGATGATTCTGAGGAGAGTGAGGGTATCGCTTGTGAAGTCGTTCCGAACGAAGCTGAGAAAAACTTTAATTCAGCGTTCAAGAACTTGATGACTGCGGTTATCGCAAAGGCTTCGGAGTTTATAGAAGCCGATAACTAACGCTATCAATTTTAGCGATACCTTTCATGTCATTAGCCGATAGGGGACACAAAGCACAAAATTCTGAACATTGTGCCGACAGTCTAAGATTCGACAAACGAGGCATTGATTGCCGCACTTTACTGCGGGACACCCGCAGATTTAAGCGCCTTCGTTTGACGCTGTCCTAACCGCTTCAGGTCGAAATCACCGATCAGTTCGTGGAACAGCTCGTACCAGTTCACTTCGGCCTTCAGATGCATGAACACCGACCCAAGGCCGATCGCGGCCCGGTCCATCAGCACGAACTCGCGCGGCGGCGTCACACCGCCGAGGCGGCGCAATTCCTCATGCACCTTGTTAGCGACCCGCGCGCCATACATCCCACTGTCCGACTCTTGGATCTTCTGGACTTTGTCTTCCATCAGGGGCGCGTAAACGAACTCGGCCCAGATATTCAGAACGTCGATCATCTCCTGATCGAGACCCGTAAAGCCCCAGGTCTCGTAGGCGTGCACCATCAGATCCCGGTCCGCATCCCGGAGCCCATGATACAGATCGATTACGCCGCTCACGAAACTCGGCGGGAAGACCCGGATGCAGCCGAAATCGAGCAGATTGACCGCATGATCCGGCCGGACGCTGTAGTTGCCGAGATGCGGATCGCCGTGGATGACGCCAAACTCATAAAACGGCACATACCAGGCGCGAAACATGTTGTGGGCGATCCGGTTTCGGTCTTCGAGCGCCGCGTCCTGAAAATCGAGCAGCGGTGCCCCTTCCATCCAGGTCATGGTCAGAAGACGCGCCGTCGAAAGGTCGGCGACCGTCTCGGGGACGTGAACCCCTTTTTCTCCCTTGAGCATCCGCGCGTAGAGCGCCATGTGCGCGGCCTCGCGCGCGTAATCCAACTCCTCGCGCAACCGCGCCGACAGTTCCGCATGGATCTGGTCCGTGTTGATCGCCTTGTCGTAGCGTTCGTAGATCGAAAAAACGAGGCGAAGCTGCTTCAAATCCGCTTCGACCGCCGACGACATGTCCGGATATTGCAACTTGCAGGCCAGCAACCGGCCGTCCGCCGTCGTCGCCCGGTGCACCTGGCCGAGCGAAGCCGCATGCGCTGCGTCGCGATCGAAGCTGTCAAATCGACCGCGCCAATCGTGACCCAATTCCGACGCCATGCGGCGACGTACGAATGGCCAGCCCATCGATGGCGCATTCGTTTGCAACTGCTTGAGTTCCTGAACGTACTCGTCGGGCAGCGCATCGGGGATGGTGGCCATGATCTGTGCCACCTTCATCAGCGGTCCCTTCAGCCCACCAAGCGCCGCCTTCAGGTCGCTGGCATGCCGGTCCTTGTCGATATCCATGCCAAGATATTTTGACCCGGCGAAGCGGAGCGCGAGTCCGCCAACCGCCCCACCGACCCGCGCATAGCGACGCGCACGACCGATTACACTGCTGTCTTCAGAAGATGCCATGAGTGCTAGATGGGGATTGTCGTTGATTCATTCAAAGCGCTCGTCGCGCTTTTGCGCCAAAAATTTTTCCGACCACGCTAGCACGTCGTCATCGGCGCCCGGCCAAATCAATTTGAGCACTGTCGATATTCTTTACACTTCTCGTAACGCGCGAATTTCCTACACTCTTTTGAAATAAAACAATTATCCCGTTGCAAGGATTCTCGGCGGCAAGTTCTCCTCAAAAAGTGTCGGAATTCTTTACAAATTATGATCCCAGATGAACGCACACTAATTTAAGCCGCTGATTCCCATTGATAATTATCTTTGGCGCAAAATTTGCTTTGTCTGAGCCATGTGTCG
>JAPPPC010000310.1:484-3170 GCA_028817685.1 Rhodospirillaceae bacterium | reverse complement strand
AGCCGCAGGTGATGCCGCGCATGATCGGCCTCGGGCTCTACCGGCTCGACATCAACTTCCGCGAATCCGCGGTGGTCGGCATCGTCGGCGGCGGCGGTATAGGAGCGACCTTGAACACCGCGTTCGACCGCTACGAGTTCGACTCGGCGGCGGCCATTCTGCTGGTCATCATCGCCATCGTGATGTTTGTCGAATACACCTCCGGGTTCGTACGCAGGAGCGTTCAGTAGCATGGCTGTCGCGCAAAAAGGCGAGACCAAGATCTGGCGGCGCCGCGAACGCGGCAAGCAACTCGCCATATGGGGGGCGTGGCTGTTCGGTACGGCGATCTTCGTTTATTGCTTCCAACTGATTTCCGACAAGACGATCTGGGCCTTCGTGACGGACGCGCCGCAACAGGCCGGCGATCTCGGGTCCCGCATGCTGCCGCCGGAATGGGAGTATATGAACGATCTGTGGCGGCCGCTCTGGGACACGATCAATATCGCGACCCTGGGCACCCTGATGGCGCTGATTCTGGCGGTGCCGATTGCCTTTCTGGCGGCGAGCAACACGACGCCCAGTGTCGTGTTCGTCAGGCCCGTCGCCTTGTTCATCATCGTCGCCAGCCGGTCGATCAATTCGCTGATCTGGGCGTTGTTGCTGGTCGCGATCGTCGGTCCCGGCGTCTTCGCCGGTATCATCGCGATTGGGCTGCGCTCAATTGGCTTCTGCGCCAAGCTGCTGTATGAGGCGATCGAGGAGATCGACCCGACCCAGGTCGAAGCCATCACCGCGACCGGCGCCAGCGGTCCGCAGACCCTGACCTACGGCATCGTGCCGCAGATCATGCCCGCTTTCGCTGGTATCAGCGTGTTCCGTTGGGACATCAATATCCGCGAATCGACCGTGGTCGGGCTGGTCGGTGCCGGTGGCATCGGGCTGGAGCTGAATGCTCAGATCATGGAACTCGGCTGGGCAAAGGTTTCCGTCATCCTCGCCTCCATCCTCGCCACCGTCGTGGTCAGCGAATGGGTGTCGGCGAAAGTCCGCCACGCGATTATTTAGCGGTCATTCAGGAGTAAGGAGGCCAGTTCGGCGAACCCGTCGCCGCTCGAGGCATCCGTCACATAGGCAGGCGGTGCGTCGAGACCATCTTCGAAATTACGAATGTTGGCGACGCCGACTGCATGCTCGAAGAATCCGAACATCGGGGCGTCATTCGGCGAATCGCCGACAAAGACATACGCGGCCTGTTCCGCGTCCAGGTCCGTTGCGAACTGTTCCGTGAACAACCGCTTTGTCATCGACAGCTTGTCGTAATCGCCGAACCAGCCATTGACGTGGATCGAGCTAACTTTGGCTCGGGCGCCGGCCGCCTCGAAGCATGCGACGATTCGAGCGATCTGTGCGGGCTGCAAGGGCGGTACGTCCTCGCAAAAATCGATTGCCAGATCGGCTTCGCGATAGGCCTGGTCCGACGCGATGCCGGCATCCGGCACTTCGTCCAGGATCCGGTCGCGCAGCACGTCCAGTTTACGGCGGTTTTCCGCGCGTGCAGACCCGTCATGGTGATATTGGGCGACCATGCGCCGCGCCCCGCGATCGTAGCGGAAATAGAACGCGCCGTTTTCACCGACGACGGCATCGACGGGCCACATGCGGGCGATATGATCGCACCAGCCCGCCGGCCGACCGGTAATCGGCACAGTGAGAAGCCCTTTGCCCTGAAGCGATTCGAGCGCCGAATAGGCTGCGGCGGTGAGGCGGCCGTCGGTCGTCAGCGTGTCGTCGATGTCGAGCAGGACGCCGCGAATTTTCGCGCGGTCGGCGGCGGCAAAATCGCTGAGCGGCCGCATCTTTCCCCTCACATTAACCGGTCGGGGTAGTCGCTGATGATCGTCCCGGCACCCCAGGACAAAAGGGTTTCCGAGCGATCGCGATCATTCACCGTGTAAAGGTTCAGCGGGTAGCCCGAACGGCGCACCTGTTCGGCGTCTGACGCCGACAATCCCTTGTGACTGCAATGCAAGGCGAAGCAGTCGAGTTCCCGCAGATCCCGCGCCCAATTTCCCGCGACCTTGCGGACAAGGAGGGCTCTTGGGATCGATGGTGCCGTTTGCCGGGCGGCGGCCAGCGATTCGGTCTTGAAGCTGCTGACGATCGGTTGCGGCAAGGCGGAGGGCCACTGCTCGCGCAACATCCGGGCGACCGCCGAACCGGTTTCCGAATCGCGGCCCGGGGACGGTTTGATTTCGACATTGGCGCCGAGACCCAGCGATGCGAGCAGTTGTAACGTCCGTTCCAGCGTCGGTACGGGTTCGCCGGAAAAACTGTCGGAAAACCAGCTGCCGGCATCGAGATTGGCCAGCCCATCCGCGGTATGGGCGTCGACGGCGCCTTCCCCGTCGGTCGTGCGGTCGAGCGTGTCGTCATGCAGCAGGACGGGTACGCGATCGGCGGACAGATGCACGTCGAACTCGACCCAGGCGACCCCGAGCCGCGCTGCGGTACGGAATGATGCGAGCGTGTTTTCCGGTGCATGTCCGGCGGCGCCCCTATGGCCCATGATGCGGGGAAGGTTCACGTCTTGCGACTCCGGAAGTCGGCCTCATCGAAGGGTTTTTGGCCGGTTGCGCGAGTCCGGTTTGTATTCATTCCGCCCCCTGTCAAATCCCTGTGACCTTGGAGGTGGCGCCCGCGGCAA
>JAPPPC010000310.1:0-474 GCA_028817685.1 Rhodospirillaceae bacterium | reverse complement strand
CCTTCATTCACATTACGAGTCCATGGATAGCACTAAGGGGGGCTGCCGCAAAGGCCGAATCGTGAGTCTTTGCAGCGGGTTAAAGCCGGATCGTCAGCGTGCCGATAAAGGTCGCGTAAGCGGCCAGCAGGATGGTCCCTTCTATGCGCGAGACACGCCATCCGGTGATCATTATCGGTAATAGAACGGCGGCAGCAGCGAGCATGACCCATTGATCGATCGAAACGATATGCGGTGTGAAGGGCAGGGGGCCGAACAGCGCGCCGGTGCCGAGAACGCCGAGAATATTGAATATATTGCTGCCGAGGACATTGGCGATCGCGATATCCGCATGGCGCCGGTAGGCTGCGATCATCGTGGCCGCCAATTCCGGGAGCGAAGTCCCGAAGGCGACCAAGGTCAGGCCGATAATCGCTTCCGAAATGCCGGCGGCCTTCGCCAAGGCGACTGCGGCGTCGACCAAGAGATTGGCAC
>JAPPPC010000490.1 GCA_028817685.1 Rhodospirillaceae bacterium | reverse complement strand
CCAACGCATTGCTCCAGCCCAGATCCGCCAGCATTGCCGACAGTTCCTTGGTCTTCGGGCTCTTCAGCGCGGCGTCTTTGAGAATGACAAGCTTGCCGTCCGCCTGCTTCGCCGACAATGCCGACCGCATCGCCATGCGGCGCACCTTTTTGGTCAGCTTGTGCGCGAAATCGCGCGGCTGCGGACCAAAAGCCGTACCTCCGCCGCGCATCTGCGGCGCCTTGCGGGAACCCTGGCGGGCGCGGCCCGTTCCCTTTTGGCGAAACGGCTTGGCCGTCGTGCCGCGAATGTCGGAAAGTTCCTTGGTATTGGCCGAACCGGCGCGGCGCTTGGCGAGCTGATAATTCACCATGCGCGCGAGGATGTCCTTGCGCATCGGCGCTCCAAAGACCTCATCCGCGAGATCGATCTCGCCGGCAGCCTTGTTTTCGAGGGTGATGACTTTGCTCTTCATGGCCGTCAATCCTTCTCCTCGCCTTCGGGCGCCTCAGGGGCGGCTTCCTCGGCAGCGGCTACCTCTTCCTCCGCGACAGGCTCTTCGGCCGGCGCTTCTTCTTCGGCGGCGCGCAAACCGGCCGGGAACGGCAGGTCGTCCGGCATCGCCTTCTTGACCGCATCCTTGATCGTTACCCAGCCGTTCTTCGCACCGGGGACCGCGCCGTGGACCAGGATCAGGCCACGATCGTCATCGGTGGAAACAATCTGCTGGCTCTGCACCGTGACGCGCTTGTCACCAAGGTGCCCCGCCATCTTCTTGCCTTTGAAGACTTTGCCGGGGTCCTGGCACTGTCCTGTCGAACCGTGAGAGCGGTGCGAGATGGAAACGCCGTGACTGGCCCGAAGACCGCCGAAATTGTGACGCTTCATCGCGCCGGAGAACCCCTTACCGATGCTGGTGCCCGTGACGTCGACATATTGACCGTCGGCGAAATGGGACGGTACGAGCTCCGCACCAACATCGACCAGCGCGTCGGCGCTAACCCGGAACTCGACCAGCTTGCGCTTCGGTTCGACATTCGCTTTCGCGAAATGGCCGCGCATCGGCTTCGACACCCGGCTTACCTTCGCGGTTCCAGCACCGAGCTGCAGCGCGTTGTAGCCATCCGTCTCATCGTTCCGAACGGCAACCACCTGGCAGCTATCGACCCTCAACACCGTAACCGGCACGTGATCGCCGGCATCGGTGAAGACTCGGGTCATCCCCACCTTTTTAGCAATAAGGCCTGAACGCATTTCGCCAATCCCTAAACCTTGATTTCGACATCGACGCCGGCGGCGAGATCCAGCTTCATCAGCGCATCAACCGTTTGTGGCGTCGGATCGATAATGTCGAGGAGCCTTTTGTGCGTGCGAATCTCGAACTGCTCGCGGCTCTTCTTGTCGATGTGCGGTCCCCGCAGCACCGTGTATTTCTCAATACGGGTCGGCAGCGGAATCGGCCCGCGCACCTGTGCGCCCGTGCGCTTCGCCGTCTGCACGATCTCGCCCGTCGACTGATCGAGTACGCGATGATCAAACGCCTTCAGGCGAATTCGTATATTTTGGCTATCCATGCCGACCTCGTGCCCAATTGAAAACCGGCGCCAAACAGGGCGCCGGTTCTATTCCATTCCTTATTCGACGATGCTGGCGACGACGCCGGCGCCGACGGTGCGGCCGCCTTCGCGGATCGCGAAACGCAGGCCTTCATCCATCGCGATCGGTGCAATCAGCGACACTTCCATCGCGATATTGTCGCCCGGCATCACCATCTCCGTGCCTTCCGGAAGCACAACCGAACCCGTCACATCCGTCGTCCGGAAGTAAAACTGCGGACGGTAGTTCGAGAAAAACGGCGTGTGACGGCCGCCCTCGTCCTTCGTCAGGATGTAGCATTCGCACTTGAACTTCGTGTGCGGCGTGATCGAACCCGGTGCGGCAAGAACCTGGCCACGCTCGACTTCCTCGCGGCCAACACCACGCAGCAGCGCGCCGATATTGTCGCCCGCCTGGCCCTCGTCAAGGATCTTACGGAACATCTCAACGCCCGTGCAGGTCGTCTTCGACGTCTCCTTGATCCCCACGATCTCGATCTCGTCGCCCGTGTGGACAACCCCCGTCTCGATACGACCCGTCACAACCGTGCCACGGCCCGAAATCGAGAACACGTCCTCGATCGGCATCAGGAACGGGCGGTCAACCGGACGGTCCGGCTGCGGGATGTACTCATCGACTTTCGCCATCAGGTCCAGGATCGACTGGCCGCCGATCGCGGGATCGCCATCTTCCAATGCCGCAAGCGCCGAGCCCGAGATGATCGGAATATCGTCGCCCGGGAAATCGTAGCTCGACAGAAGCTCGCGCACTTCCATCTCCACCAGCTCAAGCAGCTCCTCGTCGTCGACCTGATCCACCTTGTTCAGGTAAACCACGATCGCCGGAACGCCGACCTGACGGGCCAGAAGGATGTGCTCGCGCGTCTGCGGCATCGGCCCGTCCGCGGCGGACACAACCAAAATCGCGCCGTCCATCTGCGCCGCGCCCGTGATCATGTTCTTCACATAGTCAGCATGGCCAGGGCAATCGACATGCGCGTAGTGACGGTTCCCCGTCTCATACTCAACATGCGCCGTGTTGATCGTAATACCACGCGCCTTCTCTTCAGGCGCCTTGTCGATCGACGCGTAATCCTGAAACTCAGCGCCGCCCGCCTCAGCCAAAACCTTCGTGATCGCTGCCGTCAACGTCGTCTTGCCATGGTCAACGTGGCCAATCGTACCAACGTTGCAGTGCGGCTTGTTACGCTCAAACTTCTCTTTCGCCATGCTTCCGTTCCCTTAAATCCTGTATCTCTCGCGTCGCATCCGCGACAGAAACGTTCTTCCCATCCTTTTCTTCCCGCATCCGCACCGCCGATTCGGCCCGGGGGAAGAAGCTTTGGAGCGGGTGATGGGAATCGAACCCACACTACCAGCTTGGAAGGCTGGGGCTCTACCGTTGAGCTACACCCGCGGGTGAAATCCTCTCGTCTCCGCTATCGACCCGATCCAATCGATAAAAGCCAGCCCGGGCATGCCCGTCTGGCTCCGTCTTCCGCCCCGCGCCTTTGGCACGTCATCGCGCGCTTGGTGGAGGGGGTTGGATTCGAACCAACGTAGGCATAGCCAACGGGTTTACAGCCCGTCCCTTTTA
>JAPPPC010000894.1 GCA_028817685.1 Rhodospirillaceae bacterium | reverse complement strand
ACTGGTGCACGGCGCACCAGGCAATGCGCGGTCGGATCGGCGTCGGCGCGCGGTGGTCACCCGCTGGGCCGGCGACGACGCGACCTATTACCCCCGCCCGAATATTCAGCAGATGGCCTGGGAACCGAAGATCGCCCCCGGCGACCCGCTGGATTGCGACCTCTGGCCCGTCGTGTGGCACAGCGAAGCCTAAAGCGCCGGTCCGGCTGTAAACCGCACAAAACACAAAAAAAGGCCCCGCAGGCGAACCGGTAGAATATTACCGGCGATGCCGTGCGGGGCGAGATACGGCCTGCGCGAGGGGCTTATCGCGCCGGCCAGGGGTAGGTAATGACGAGAAAATAGGGATATGACGGTTTCACATCGTCATCCAAATGGATGAGGAACCGTCGATTTTAGGGTGCAGGCTAAAAGTTCTTTCGGCGCCACGGCTTCAAAAGAACCGTGGCCGAGGGCATTAACCCTCCTCCGAAATGACGAAGCAGGCGGCGTCCCCGCCTATTCCTGGCGCTTTTTCTGACGTTCTTGGAACGCGTTGATCGCGCTGACAATTTCCTGGGTCAGTTCGGACTGCGTGCGTTCTGGATAGAAGCCGACCAGGATGCCGTCGGTCAGCGGCTTGAGGAACTGCAGATCCACGCTCGCGGGGGCGGAATCGCTCTCGACCAGCGTTTTCACGACCCGGGCCAAGGTTTCGCAAAGCTCGCTGCTATCTTCGAAATCGCTGTCCTGCATGCGTTCGATCGTGTCACCGACAACGTGATGCAGCCGTTTCAGATTGGCCCGTAATTTCGCCACCGGCTCTTCGCTGGCATGGCCGGCAAGTGCCAATTCGACGAGGAATGACAGTTCGAACGCGTTGCGGCGCAACCGCTCGACATTGACTTGCTTGGTGTTGGAGGCGATTTGCCGGCGCAGGGCGCTGGAATCGATCGGCTCGCCATCGATCTTGGCTTTCAGCGTGTTCGGCACCTCGATGAGCGGAACGTCGCTGGTATGTTTGGGATCCTTGCGACGGTCGGGGCCGATGTAGCTGCTCGTGACGACGAAGGGTTTACGTTCATTAACGATAAAATTGACGTGGCTTTGTATCGCGTTGTTCGAAATCGGCTTGATCAGCAGCCCATCGGCGCCGATATCGATCAGTTCACGGATGCGCTCCTTGGTGTTGCGCCAAGTTGTGACGATGACCGGAACGAACGGATTTTTGCCAAGTTCATTATTGCGGATATCGCGGATCAGGCGGCACGCGTCGCCACCCGCCAGGTCCGAGTCGACGATGATCAGATCCGGCAGCCCTTCTTCGACCGCTTCCCTCAGGGGCTCGCAGGTCTCGAAATCCTCAAGAATATCGAGTTGGATCGCCCGCAAAGCGGAGCGCAGCATTCGGCGAATTTCCAACTGTTCTTCGCCGAGATATATCTCGATGGCCGGGCCATCATCAATATCGGTCACTGTCGCGTCCTAGCAAATTCGGGGCCGCCGTCTCCCTCACAAGCGGGCCGATTATAGGAATGGCACGGCAAAAATAGCGAGCGTGGTCGAGAGTCCCTCATCCAGCCGCGCTATTTCTGCCGCACCACGATGCAGGATTGATCTTTCGCCTTAAGATTTTCGCAAAATGTTACTGCCGTTTCTCGCCGTTGGAACGATTCAAACACCAGACGGTAAAAGGTTCCTTTCGGCAGGACCGCTTCGGAAATTATAGGGTCGCCGGGCGCGTCAACCGCGCTCGCAAACGACGTGCGGACGCGGTCGAGTTCCTTTTCTGCCGCTGTACGGGACCGAAACGCCGCCAATTGAACCCGCCAGGTCCGTTTTGCGGCGGGCGCCGACGCGGGCCCGATTTCGGCTTTCGCTTCTTGTGCGGGTGCCGGCGCAACGGCTACCGGCACTTCAGGCGCCTTCGTGGCCCTACTGGGCAGTACTTTCGGAAGGTACGGCGCCAACGACGGTCCTCTCGTTTCCCGAACCCGGCCCAAAGCAGCGAGTCTCTCCCGCGCCGCCCGGATTCGCGTGTCATCGGGAACCGGTTGCGATTGCCAGATCTGCAGGGCCCGCGCGTAAAGCGTCCGCGCCTTATGCGAGTCGCCGAGAAACTCACTGGCATAGCCATAATTGTATGCCGCAACGGCGACACGGCTGTCATCCGGCCCGAAGGTCCGCTCCAAATTCTCTAAGACCCGGCCCAACAGGGGTTCCGCCTCGATAAACCGCTTGCGCTCCACATAGACTATACTCAATTCGTTGGTCACCTCGGCGACCAGACCATGATCGGGGCCGAATGCCTTTTCGAAGATACCGAGCGCGCGAACGTATAACGGTTCTGCCGTCTCATACGCGCCCTGCTTGGCATACACGGTTGCCAAATTCTTCAGAATAAACGCGGTGCGCGAACTGTCCCGGCCGTACTCGGCCTCGCTCAATTCCAATGCTTTCACGAAATACGGCGCCGACGCCTTGTACATGCCGGCTTCGAACAAAGAAGACCCACGCTGGTAGTTCCGCGTCAGTTCATCCGATTGCGCCGACACCTGGTATGGGGTCAGCGACATGAGCACAAATGCCGCGAGGCCAAGAATTGCTTGGCAACCGTTTCGCATATCGACTCACCGCGTCCGGATCAGGCTGGGGCCAGCGGATTTACAACAGGGTTAATCATACCACGCAGATGCTTCTTCTTCCGTGCAACCGGTGCACCGATGGGCTCCACCGATGCCGACTTATGAGCTAAACTCGGTACAACCATCGTCAGCTTCAAGCTTCGCCAAAAAGATTTGAAATCGCGTTAACCGTACAATTCAAGATTAATACCAGGAAAAACAAAGACATGAGCGCAAGTGGCGTCAACAGTGACCTCAGCCTGCCCGCCATGCAGCAGACTACCGAAATGGCATGGCAGGCGAGTCCAAGCGCGACGGTGTGGCGCAAACGATTGGAGCATTTTGGCGACAACGCGGAATCGGGCCACGTGACCTCGCTGGTGCGCTATGATTCGAACAGCGCCTTCGCACCGCACGGCCATCCGGACGGCGAAGAAATTCTTGTGCTGGACGGTATTTTCTCGGACGAACATGGCGACTATCCGGCCGGAACCTTTCTCCTCAACCCCTAAGGATTCCGCCATGCGCCGCGCTCGGCAGACGGCTTCACACTGTTCGTCAAGCTGTGC
>JAPPPC010000295.1 GCA_028817685.1 Rhodospirillaceae bacterium | reverse complement strand
GCTGGGCTTCGACGCCTGCCTCGATCATCGCGCGGAAGACTTCGAGGCCCAGCTCGCCGCCGCCTGCCCGGATGGCATCGATATCTATTTCGAAAACGTTGCAGGCCGGGTGCTTCGGGCCGTGATCCCGCACTTCAATTTCTTCGCCCGCATGCCGGTCTGTGGCCTGATCGCACAGTACAACGCGGCGGGTCCCGCCGAAGGAACGGACTATTTACCGCAATTCATGCGCACCGTGTTGACCCATCGCGTTGCCGTACGCGGTTTCATTGTCCGAGACTACGCGGACCAGGAAGCTGAATTCCTGCGTGAGGTCAGCGGTTGGATTGCCGAGGGCCGCATCAAATACCGCGAACACCGGGTTAAGGGGCTCGACAACGCGCCCGAGATGCTCATCGGAATGCTGAAAGGGGAGAATTTCGGCAAGACAATTGTCCAGATTTCGGACGAACCCTAGGCACTGCGACGAAACGAAAGGAAAGCATGAGGTTCGGAACCTTCAGCCTCAGCCAAATGCCCGACCAAAGCATCAGGGTCGAGGCGTTCGACAAGGGTGTGGAGCAATCGCTGCGCCTTGTCGCATCGGACATCATGCCCCGCCTGCAATAATCGTTGAGAGAGAACACCGTGACGGAACCACACAAGTGTCCCGGACTTAATCCGGAGCCGGCCAGACCGGCGTTCGGCGCACTACGCTTTACCGTGACCAAATGACTGTGACCTATGGCCACCACATCATTACGACAACGCCGCGCCGCTGGCAGGCTGTGGCGGACAATATCCGTACGGCAGGCGCAGACCGGATCGCGGCACAGGGCGGTGCGCTATTTGGCGTCTGGCGGAGCCAGATCGGCCGGCCACGCGACGAGTTGACCGTTATTACAGCTTGGAATGACGATGGTGCGTATGCGGACGTTCTTCTCCATGAAACGCCACATATCGTAAACGTGTCGCAGGAGGTCATGGAGCCTACGTTGCGCCCAAAGTCTCCGGAAGCACCGCGGCGCCAGGGCAACTACGCCTTTCGTTCTTTCGACACACCGCCGGCGCATTGGGACGAATTCCTGGAACTTTGCGCCGCAGCTTGGCCGGGCTTCGAGTCCTCCTACGATTCCCAAGTGATCGGCCTCTGGCGCTTCAACGAAGATCGTGACGGGCTGCGGCGCAGCCTGTTGCTGACCCGACGTCCGAACTTGGCGATGTGGGAGCGCTCGAAGATTCCACAAGGCGAAGCTGAAACCGAGGTGCGGCGCAAGCTCAGCCGACGCTATGATCTTTGCGACGCGACCTGCGTCTACACCACGACCTTGCTTAGCGCCGAGGACGAGCAGGACGACGTACGCTGGACCTAGAGGGTCCAGCCTCGAATCCGATGGTCGCAATTTCTGAAACACCGCCCGCGGAGATACAGATCGACGAGGCGCTGTTGCGCGACTTGCTGGTGTCCCAGCATCCTGACTTGGCCAGCCAGCCGATTACGACCGTCGGTGAAGGTTGGGACAATGCGATCTACAAACTGGGCGATGGCCTAGCGTTACGGCTGCCACGGCGTGCGCAAGCAGCGCGTCTGATCGAACATGAGCAACGCTGGCTACCGATTCTTGCAGAGCGATTACCGTTGCCGATCCCTATCCCCGTCCGTACCGGCACGCCCGAAGGGCGTTTCCCCTGGCATTGGAGTGTCGTTCCCTGGTTAGACGGCGATACCGTGGACAGAACAGCCATGCGCCCCTTGGAAGGAGCCGTCTTCGGTGCGTTTTTGCGCGCTTTGCATGTTCCCCCTCCAAGCGACGCACCGGCCAACCCGCACCGCGACGTTCCGTTGACCAAAAAGGCACCGGATGTGCGGGCACGGCTGGAGCGTATTGGCGAAAGAGTGCCCGAAGGCGTCACCCGCATTTGGAAGGACGGTCTTGCGAGCGCCTTTGACGTCGAACCAACCTGGATCCACGGCGATCTGCACGCACGAAACGTCCTCGTCGCCGACGGCGCGATCTCCGGAATCATCGATTGGGGGGACATCTGCGTCGGCGATCCAGCGACCGATCTCGCCTCGTTCTGGACGGTCCTTCCGACCCGCGAAGCGCGTCTGCGCGCTATGAAAGCCTATGGTCCTCTCTCCGGTGCAACGCTCTGCCGCGCCCGCGCTTGGGCCGCGTTCTTCGGCATCATACTGCTCGATACGGGGCTCACCGATCATCCACAGCACGCAGCGATGGGCGCGGCAATCCTGAGGCGGCTGCGCGACGACGGGAAGGAAACTTAAACCTGCGAACGGTAGTGCCGCGCGATCTCGCCCGCTGTCGCCTGCCATACGCCGTCGACCGAACAGATATCCTCCAGCGCTTCGGCCAAATAGCGGATCCGGTGCGGCTGGCCGATGACCCAGGAATGCAGCGGCAGGCTGAACAGGCGGCCCGATTCGGCCCCTTCCGCGTGCAACGTCCGGAACGCCTCGCTGATCAGGCCGGGATAGCGCGGGTTCGGGATGTTCCGAATCCACAGCGCGTTCACATCGTCCCATTCCATCTGGTTGGGAATCGCGACCAGCGCCGGGTCCGTCGTCATCATGTAAGGTTGGTCGTCGTTCGGCCAATCGAGCTGATAATCGTAGCCGGCCTCCGCAAGTAATTGCGGTGTCCGTGTGGATTCATTGGAATCGACACCAAGCCAGCCGGTTGGCCGTTGGCCCGTCGCCTTTTCCAAGACGTCTGTTGCGCTCGCAATGACCTCTCGTTCATCGGCCTCACTCATGTCGCTGGTGATCATCCGGGTCTGGTAGTCACCGTGCGCGGCAATCTCATACCCACGTTCCTGACATGCTTCGATTAGATTGGGGTAGCGCTCGCAAGCGCCGGCGTTGGCCGCGACCGTTGCCTTGATCCCGTGCTTGTCGAGCAGGTCCAGGATCCGGAAAATGCCGATCCGGTTACCGTATTCACGCTGCGTGAAGTATCGGTAGTCCGGAAAATAATCGCCGCGCGGCCCCTTGAAACGCGGGTCGGTATGGACGCCTTCCGGCGGCTCCAGCTCCCAGAACTCCAGGTGCAACAGGACATAAAAGGCGAGCTTCTCCCCATTCGGCCAGGAGAGCTTTGGCCGTTCCGGCAGCGCCGAATAGCGGTAGAGGTCATGATCCATGCCGGGGGCGGGTTTGGTCATCGGTCGGTCTCCCCCAAATGCGCTTCGTAGTGGTCGGTGCAGTGTGCGGCATACCAATCCGCGATCTCGTCTCCCTTCGCCTTCCACACCCCGTCATGGGAGAGGATGTAGCTGAGCGCTTCGTCGAGATAGGCGATCCGATGGGGCTGCCCCATGATGTAGGGGTGCAGCGCAATGCACATGACGCGCCCGCTCTCCGCCCCTTCTGCGTAGAGCGTATCGAACGTGTCCTTGATCATGGTCACGAAGTCTGCGCCTTCATGCTGCTTGAGGCTCAGCACCGAATCGTTGAGATCCATCGTGTAGGGTACCGTGACCAGCGGCCCATGCTTGGTGCGCAATGGCAGCGGCTGGTCGTCATGATACCAGTCGCAATAATACTTTATGCCTGCCTCAGCGACGAGGTCCGGTGTGTTCAAGGTGAAGGAGACCGCCGGCGAGAACCATCCCGGCAGCATCGTGCCCATCAGCTCACCGTGGATGTCGACGCATTCCTTGATAGCGTCCCGCTCCTCTTCCTCGCTGTAGTACCAGTGATAGCGGGTGTTGTAGAGACCGTGGCAGAGGATGGTCCATTCCCGTTCCGTGCAGGCCTTGAAGATTTCCGGGTAGTGCACGTAATTCGCCATGTTCAGCGACACGGTGCCCTTGATGCCGTGCTTGTCCAACACGTCGATCATCCGCCACACGCCGACCCGGTTGCCGTAGTCGCGGATACCGTAATTGAGCACATCGGGATGCGGTGTTCGTGGCCAAGGGTTACGCGCCCGCTGCGGCAGCGGCAGATATTCATAATGCTCGATATTCGGGACGACCCAAAGCGCCACACGGGCGTCGTTCGGCCAGCGTAGTTTCGGTCGCGAGATGATCGGCGAATAAGGCGCGCGATCCGCGTTGACGATGGTCATGGGGTCTCCCTCGGTGCCACTTGATGGTCCAGCGACGATAGGTCATCGTTCGCCGCAGCGGAAGCCGGGATAAGAAGAAGCGAGGGATTCGATGGAACCGTACAGCGCCGACATGTTGCCGGAAGGCATCCGGTCCCGTTTCGTCGAGGATGTGAACAGGCTGCGCATGCATGTGCTGGAAGCCGGTGACCCGGGCAACCCCTGCCTGCCATTGCTGCATGGCTTCCCGGAACTGGCCTATAGCTGGCGCAAGGTCATGCCCGCGCTGGCGGCAGCCGGATACTATGTCGTGGCGCCGGACCAGCGCGGCTACGGACGGACGACGGGCTGGGAGGACGGCTACGATGCCGACCTCGTGCCTTATCGGTTCCTCAATCTGGTAAGCGATATCGTGGCGCTGCTGCACGCGCTTGGGCGCCGCGAAACCGTCGGTGTCGTCGGGCACGATTTCGGCGCCTCGGTGGCCGCCTATTGTGCGTTGGCCCGGCCAGATATCTTCCCGAGCATGACCCTGATGAGCGCCCCCTTCACCGGCGCGCCAGCCTTCCCGTTCGGCACGGCGGCCGGCGCTGCCGATACGGCACCGGTACCCGATATTCACGAGACCCTGGCGGCATTGGCCCGGCCGCGTAAACACTATCAGTGGTACTACTCGACCCGCCCGGCCAACGACGACATGCATCGCTGCCCGCAAGGTGTGCATGATTTTCTGCGTGCCTACTATCACCATAAGAGCGCGGATTGGCCCGGCAACGAACCTTTCAGGCTGGCAAGCTGGACGGCGGGCGAGCTGGAGAAAATGCCGACCTACTACATCATGGATCTCAACGAGAATATGGCCGAGACGGTGGCGAAGGAAATGCCGTCGGCGGCGCAGATTGCCAACTGCCAATGGCTACCCGAGACGGAGTTGCACATCTATAGCGGCGAATTCGACCGCACAGGATTCCAGGGCGGTCTCAACTGGTATCGCTGCCGCACGACACCGGAACACAGTGGCGAACTGCGGCTCTACGCCGGCCGCGCGATAGACGTACCGTCCTGCTTTATCGCCGGTGCACAGGATTGGGGTATCCGGCAGAACCCTGGCGGGCTGGAGAAAATGCAGGACACCGCCTGTAGCGACTTCCGCACCTGCCATCTTGTCGACGGCGCCGGGCACTGGATTCAACAGGAACAGCCCGAAGCGGTTACGGAACACCTCCTGACGTTCCTCAAATCCTGCAACTAGCCCGATGTGATTTCGCTACGGTCCCGTCCAGAACCATGTTACGGTTTCGAATGTAGAGAAAGGGAGTGCCAAGACCAGTCGTTACACACTGAAAGACAAGTGATTCAGCATCCTCTCAAGAGCACGCATCGTGTGGGAGTGATTACGATGACTTTGTTACAGGAAGCGACTTTGGACAGATTGTGGGCGAAGTATGAACACCGCTTCGGCCACCCGCCCCCGATAGGCTCAGCCGACATCGACGATGCCATCGCCCTGCTGCGCAAGGAACTCGCCGAACCGCAACAGCCGGTCTCGCACAATTTGAGCGGCCGGCACGGTTTGACGGACATCGCCGTGCCTTGGCCCTATCGCTGGCGCTGAAGACGCGTCCAAATAAGGAATAGCTACTCCGCGTGGGCGGGCTTCTTGCCGTCCGGCGGCCATGCTTCGACGCCGTCCTCGAGCGGGATTTCGAGGCTGCGCAGCAATTGCGAGAACATCGTCCAATTGCCGATCGCGACGACCATTTCAACCAGTTCCGCCGGCCCGCCGACATGCGCGGCGCATTCCTGCCAGACGGCGTCGGAAATCTTGCCATGCTCCAGCGTGTCGTCGACAGCGGCAAGCACCGCCCGGTCCGCCGCGTCGTAGCCGTCGTAATTCTGCCAATCACGGACGCCGACGACATCTTCCGGCGGCAGCCCGACCGCCTCGGCGAAACGCCAGTGCTGAGTCCACTCGTAGCACGACCCTGTCACCCAACCGATCCGCATGATGATCAGCTCGCGCAGCCGCACATCGATCGTCTTGTTTGTGAACAGCAAGGTGGTCAGCAACTCGTTGACCCCGCGGGCGAGCTGCGGGTTATTCAGCAGCATGCGGTAGGCGTTCACCTTCGCCATGGATTCCCGAATTCCGACATCCTTGGCCGTCTCGATCGCATCTTCGACCGACAGCATTGCGACGCGTTCTGACATACGAGACCTCCTCTGTGTTCCGAGTTGCGCGAGAGATTAGGCATGCCGCAGCCGGCGGTGCAAACCCGCGTTGACCAGACAGGTTTGCAAGCGCGTTTCGCCGCCGCCTAAACTCCCGCGACCTTCCTGACATTGGGAACATCCGCTATGGCAATGAAAATCTGGCATCAGAGCTTCACCGTACTCGGCAACCTGCCGGCCTACGAAGCACGGCTGCGAAAACATATCGACGGGATCGTGCGGCCGGACACCGAAGTCGTGCTGCACGGCATGCACCCAAAGACCTACGAGACGGAATATCCCGGCCACGATCTGCGCCATAACTTGCTGTTCGCGTTACATGCCAATCAATTCGTGCTTGGCGGGCTGGCGGCGCAGGAACAGGGTTTCGACGCCTACGCGATCAGCACGATTCCCGATCCGATGTTGCTCGAGATACGCAGTGCTTTGGACATTCCGGTCGTCGGCTACGGCGAATCCTCAATGCACCTGGCCTGCCTCTACGGGCGCAAGTTCGGCATGCTCACCTTCATCGAAGAGCAGCTGCCTTTCATGGCCGAGAAAGTGGCAGGGTACGGCCTCAACGACCGTTTCGCCGGCATCCGACATGTCGGCTTTACCTTCGACGACCTGATCGCCAATTTCAACGACCCGGCACCGGTAATTCGTCAGTTCGAGGAGTCGGCACGGGCACTGATCAAGGAAGGCGCCGATGTGATAATCCCGGGCGAAGTGCCCATGGGCGTAACCATGGCCGCGCACGGTGTTCGGCGGGTCGACGACGTGCCGCTGCTCGACGGGCTCGCCGCGACCATGAAGATGGCCGAGCTGATGGTCGATCTACGCCGCGCCGTGGGGCTCGAGGTCAGCCGCAACACCTGCTACACCGCGTCCCCGCGACCGGAACGGCTCGCCGAACTCCTTACCTTCTACGGCCACGACCGGTTGATGCCGGGCCGGGAAGAGTAGACGAATCTAAACCCCGTCCAGCGCGCTACATCGGTTTCGAACTGATGACCTCCTGCGCGGCAAGGCTTTCGATCGACGCTTCATCGTAGCCACATTCGCGCAGCACCTCCGCATTGTGCTCCCCAAGCAGCGGGGTCGGGCGGCCCGCCGACTCGCGCGTGTTACCGAAGCGGATATAGTTCCAAGCGATGCGCAATTCACCGCCAATCGGATGCTGACGGGTCATGATCATGTCGTTCGCCTGGCTGTGCGGATCGTCGAGGAAGTATTCGCTGTCCGGTTTCTGCGCTTCGATACTGGGTACACCCGCGCCCTTTAACGCCTCCAAAGTCTCGTTCAGTGTTCGGTCGGCAAAGGCCGCCGCAAGCCCTTTGGCAAAATCCGTGTCGACGGGATGCTGGCCGGCTACCGGTTCTGCGGCGTCCAAATCGGCGTCCGGCTGGCCAGCCACCGCACACAAAGCACGCCGCTCGTCATCATTGCGCGCGACGACATAGATCCAACCGTCGCTCAGTCGGTAGAGGCGATGAAAGGGGTTCAACCCGTACTGCGCCTTGTCCGCCAGCGGTCGCACCGGCTGCCCATCGTATTTCGTGAACCAGGCGGAGCTTAACACCACCGCAGCATTCAACAGGTTCGCGTCGATGCGTTGGACCGTGCCGGTGCGATGCCGCGCGAACAGCGACAGGATCATGCCAAGCGCGCCCATCGCCCCGTTGGTGAAATCGGTCGGTGCCAGCTGGGCGGGAAAAACCGGAGGATTCTCTGGGCCGCCCTGGGCTCGTTCCATCCCCATCAACGCCTGTGCCAACGGATCGATACCCGGCCGTTTCGAATAGGGTCCGGTCCAGCCATAGCCTGTCAAATGGGCTTCGATCAGATTGGGGTTCACCGCCTCCCCAATCCCCATGCGCTCGGTCGCATGGGGCCGCAGGTTGGCGAGGAGACCATCTGCCGAAGCTGCGATCTTTTGCGCAATCTGCTTGCCTTCGTCCGTCCGCGTGTTCACCGATACCGAACGCTTGCCGAAATTGATGTTGTAGAAATAGGTGCGCCCGATCGGCCGCGACAGATCGCCGGTCGGCGGTTCGAATTTGATCACATCGGCACCCAGATCGGCGAGGAGCCGGCCGCCGGTCGGTCCCGCAATAAGATTGGTGATTTCCAGTATCCGCACACCGTCGAGCGGCGGGGCGTCCGGTCCGTCCGCCGCCGGTGCGGCAGGCTGGGGTTCCGGGTAGCCGTCGGGCAAACCGGTGATCGCTGCCGACGGCCGCGGCCCCTTCGCGCTCCCGGGCATTTCGCTCAGCATGATGGGGGCGCCCATCTGGGTCACCGGACCCAGCACCGGATCGTCCAGAGAGACAACCATGTTGTTGTGGTTGATCTGGGGGTCTTTCATGCCTTCATCGATCATCCGGCACGGCCCGAAGGGCACATCGGCTTCCTCGAACAGCGCGGCCCATTCCGCCTGCGGTTTGGTTTTGATGACCTTGGCTATTGCCGCGCGTAGTTCCTCGTCATCCTCCGGCGTCACGCCGCCGCGGCCGTCCTGAAACCGCTCCTCCTTGATCATCTCCCCAATACCGAGCAGGCCCGCGCAGATGGCCATGAAACCGACATGCACGCAGCCAAGCTGGATCCACTCGCCATCGGAACATTCATAGACGCTGTAGAACGGCGCACTACCGGACGGATGGGTCTGGAAAACGGTTCGCGCCAGTTTCTCGCCAATAACCTTAGGATGATAAAGCAAGGCGCCAGCCATCAGCGAGGTTTCGACGGTGCGGCCGCGCCCCGTGGTTTCCCGGGCCAACAGCGCGGCGGCGATCCCGAGATTGGCGAACAGGGCGGCTCCCACGGTCGGCAACGGGTGCACGATATGCACCGGCGCGGGCCGAAAGCCCGGCATGCCGCCCATGACACCCGTCCGCGCCAATACCAGCTCTTCGATCGGCGGCTCGTCCTTCAGCGGTCCGCGCTTTCCGTAGGCGGTGATCGAGCAGCTCACCAGCCGCCCGTTCGTCGCCGAAAGCCAATCCGGATCGACGAGGCGTTGCAGCTCGGAACTCGGTGCAAAATCCTCAACCAGCACGTCTGCACCGGCGACCAACCGGCGGAAAAGCTGCGTGTCTTCCCCATCGCCGTCGAGGTTGAGTGACGACAGATCCAGCGCGACACATTCCTTGCCTCGATCCCACACGACGAAACCGCCATCGCGATGCAGAGGTACCCCCGGATCGGTCACGCGAACCACCCGCGCGCCAAGATCGCTCAACAGCATGGTTGCAAACGCGGCAGCCGCCCCCGTGCCTAAGTCGAGTACGGTAATGCCATCAAGTGTGCTTGCCATAGCGGGGGATACTCCTGGAGCCTAACGGCTTTGCTTCTGAATTAAGTGTAGAAGCGAAACGGTAGGCCCCAGAAGCCGCTCAATCAAGCACGACCAGAGCCAATCCCGAAGGCACCGGTTCGACGCGTGCAAACGCTGTTTTGGCAGAAACGTGCGCGAGGCGCTGAAGCCGGGCGAACCGATAGGGCAGGTTCGCCCGGCACCTTATTACGCGGCACGCACGTCGGTAAGGAACGTGTCGACGATCTTGCGCAGCCCCTCGGACTGCTTGGAAAGTTCCTGCGCGGCAGCGTGTACCTGGGTCGCGGACGCACCGGTTTCTGCCGCTGCCTCGCTGACACCGCCAACATTGGCCGAAACCTCCTGCGTACCGGAAGCCGCTTCCTGCACGTTCCGGCTGATCTCGCCGGTCGCCGCGCCCTGCTCTTCGACCGCGGCGGCAATCGTACTGGCGATTTCGTCAATTCGGCCGATCGTCTGCGTGATCTGATCGATCGATGATACCGCGTCACCGGTCGCCCCTTGGATGCTTGCGATCTGGTCGGAGATTTGCTCGGTCGCGTTACCAGTCTGGCTGGCCAGCGCCTTCACTTCGGTCGCCACGACGGCGAACCCTTTACCGGCCTCTCCGGCGCGGGCAGCTTCGATCGTGGCGTTCAGCGCCAGTAGGTTCGTTTGGTTGGCGATGTCGTTGATCAGATCGACCACCTCGCCCACTTTTTGCGACGCCGCGACAAGTCCCTGAACCTTTTGCGCGACTTCCGCTGCCGCACCGACAGCATCCTGCGCGGTACTCGCCGAATTCGACACCTGGCCGGAGATTTCGGTGATCGACGCCGACAGCTCCTCAGCCGCAGAGGCGACAGTCTGCACGTTCGTGCTCGCCTGTTCCGTTGCAGCGGCAACCGTCGTCGAACGGCTTTGCGTATCTTTTGCCATCGCCGACATGGATTCCGCAGTCGCACTCATCTCGTCCGCGGCAGACACTACGGTCTCGATGACACCCGCGACGTTGCGGTCGAAGTCTTTCGTCAGCTGCTCGATACGCCGTCCACGCGCGGCTTGGGCTTCTTCTTCTGCTTTCTGCTCGGCGGCAAGTTGTTCGGCTTTGATCATGTTGTCTTTGAAAACCTGAACAGCCTGTGCCATTTCACCGACCTCATCTTTTCGATCCGTGGCCGGAATTTCGATGCTCTTGTCACCCTCGGCAAGGCCTCCCATCGCCGTGGTCATCGCCGCAATCGGGCTCACGACCGAGCGTGCAGTCACAAAGACGATGACTGCCGCAATTGCAAGTCCGATAGCCAACATGCCCCAGATGATCTGCTGGAGAAGCTTACTGTCGTGCAGAGCGGCCTGCGCGTCGCCATTCAACAACGCGCGCTGATTATCGACCATGCCACCGGTGCGGCTGCCATCCGGCGCCAAAGGCCCTCGCAGGATCGTCAGTAGCGTACCCGCCCGGGGCGCTGCCTCGGTCACAAGCGTGTAGTTGGCCATGTTCCATTGGTTGGAGCCGCGGATTTCAAACATCTGAGGCGGATACTGTTTGAACTCCGCTCGTTTCTCTCCAAAGGTCTTGAACGCCGCTCTTTGGCTCTCTGTCATCAAGCCGGACATACCGGATGCGTCCGCGAACCGACGTTCATTTTTGGCCCAGGCTTTGTCGAAAAGTTCCGCGAATTTCGCATCACCGGAGAGCAGGTAGGCCCGGATATTCGCCAGGGCGACACCTGTCGTCCCGCGAATGTCGGCCAGAGCGCCAAGGAGCTGGCGACGCTCGGGCGACGGGTACTGTTTCATCTCCTCATCGATGATTTCAGTTATCTTGTTCAGCATCACTGCGGCCCGGGGCGCAGCATCTTGGAACAAGATTTTGTTCGCCGGCTGTTCGTCGACGGAGTTGGCGATACTTTCAACCTGTGCCTGCGCGGTCTTAAAGGCATCGAGAACCGATTTGAATTCCGTCCACTTTTGTACGTTCGCTGGATTGGTCCAATGCTGCGACAAGGCGTCCATATTGGCGCGCTGTTTTTCAATGCTTGCCCAAACGGCCGCCCTCTCGGTCTTGAATACTTCGTTCCCGGTAAGCATCCAGCCGCGCAGGCTCGCCAATGATCCATAGATATCACGGACCATGGCGCCACTGGCGGCCGCCGTCGGTACTCGCAGCGTGTTTATGCGCTCGACCACGCCATCCACCTTACTGACCTGCAGTGTCGTTACTCCGACAACACCCACAAGAATGGCGCAGATCGCCACAAAGCCGGCGATCAGCCGCGCGCGGATGCGCAGGTTGAAACCTGCCGCCAACGACATTCGATTTGCGCTCTTCGTAACGGTTTCCTTAACGGAAAAATTCTCGACCACTAGCTTGCGCATCTTCCGCCCCTCACTTCGTATGCGACCTCAACATTCAGTAAAATTTCTGAATCATTGGGACAGTGCGGAGAATGCCTTAACAATCGGATAAAATAGGAACCGGCTAGCGAAATTTCTCGCCATAAGTGCGGCCATGCGATTTCGACCTAAATATGGTCACCGCAGCCGATGAATGAATAAATGCCAAGGCGTATTTTGGTAGCCGTTAGGTTGAAGCAGGCGTATCTGCGAAACGTCAGCCTTTACGGAACGAGAGCCCGCAGATCGTATCCAAGTCGGGGAAAGTGGACGACGACGTCGCCAACAGTGTTGTCTGTACGTCGTATCGCGATTTCTTCCGAGTCGATCAGCACAAGTTCGCCTTCTATAGCGTCCCGTCCATAATCGTCAGCGCGGATGCGGACGAATGTGCCCAGCTCCGGATCTTCATCGAACCTGTCGGAGACGCGCGGTGTCTCAGGTATCGCGTTACGCGCGACATCGAGTGCCTCTGTAGCCTCCATCGCCACGACATTCCCATGGCCAAACGCCCGCATGCGCTCCATCCAATCGCGGATTCGAGGATAGGGTGCCAGCTCATGGGCCAGGCGATCGCTGCGTGCCGTGATGAACCACAAGGCGTGGTAGACAGCGAAATCACCGACCGTGACGGAAGGACCAGCGATCCAATCGCGTCCGTCGGCCAACAGCGCATCGACCCGCGCGATTTGGATCCTTACTGCAGGAGCGTTACGGCGCGCGGCACGGCGCACCGTATCCTCGCTTGGAATCGGCAATCCCCGCATGCGCGACCGGTCTGCCTGCAAGTCGCCCGGTAAGAGATCGCGGTTCGTGCCGGAGACGTAGAGCGACATTG